>JAEDGE010000232.1 GCA_016297675.1 Oscillospiraceae bacterium | reverse complement strand
ATACCACCACGACTGTAAGTGGCGATAGCACAACAACAACCAGTGATACCACCACGACTGTAAGTGGCGATAGCACAACAACAACCAGTGATACCACCACGACTGTAAGTGGCGATAGCACAACAACAACCAGTGATACCACCACGACTGTAAGTGGCGATAGCACAACAACAACCAGTGATACCACCACTACCGTAAGTGACGATAGCACAACAACAACAACCAGTGATACCACTACTACTACAACAGATACAACACCGGTTGTACCAGTTGGCACAACTACACTGGTAATCGAAGTAAATCCGGAAAACTTCTACTTCTCTGTGGATGAAAGAGCATTCGATCCGGCTGACCTGTTCAGCAAGTTCATTTCAATTGATGAAGAAGGAACACAGTTTGATATGCTCTCTGCTGAAGGTGCAGTTTCCTTTGACGGTGCAACACCGAAGAGCGTATATGAGGATGCAGGTGCTCCTTACTATGTAGGCGAAGTAAAGGCTACCTTTACAAATCCGTTTGATCCGGAGGCTGAGCCAGTTGCAGTGGAAGTGAACCCGACGGTTTACATTGGCGTAAAGGGCGATACCAACCTGAGTGGTTTGGTACAGGTAGAAGACTCTGTTGCAATGCTGTCTTATTATGCAAGTGCAGCTGCAAATCTGAGCCCGAAGTTCGTAGAAGATGATGAAGTACTGAACAAGTTCGTTTACTTCCTGTCTGATATTGATACTGAGGCTAAGACTGGTGAAAATGTAGCAGGTGTAAATACCATTAGTGTAGAAGATGCAGTTTCTAACTTGTCATTCTATGCTCAACAGTCTGCAGCTTTGGATCCGCAGTGGCCGGATGTTGTTCCGTCCCTGAAGTCTTTGGAAGGTTCTTGCTGGTACGAAGGCTAAGTTGGGTAGAGCCAACAAAATAAAAAATTGGTAATCGTGTAAGTGTGCCCTATACAAAGGGTATGGGGCACTTACATAATTTATATTTGAAAGGAAATAGAAAAATGAAGACTACATTTAAGAAGGCAATCGCAGCTGTTTCAGCAGCAGCAGTCGTTGCTACTTCTGCCGCTGTATTCACAGCAGTTCCGGCTGATGCAGCTGGCTCTTTGAGCATTGGTGCAGTTGAGATTTCTCTGGATGATCTGAAGGCTGCAAACTATCAGGTAACCGTTCCGGTTAGCATTTCTGGTAACGATGGCTTCAATGCAATTCGTTTTGGTGCTTCTTGGAATGCAAGTGAACTGACTTGGGTTGGTGGTAAGCCGGGTTCTGTACTGAGCGGTGCAATGATTGATGGTATTCCGGTTAATGCCAGTGGTTTCGCTATCACTGCAGATGGTGCTGGTATGTGGTGTGCATATGCAACTACACCGAGTGGCACACAGAATCAGTATGTAACAGGTGATGGTGCTGTTATTAATATGACATTCCAAGTAACTTCTTCTGCTGCAGAAGGCGATATTTACTACATTGATGGACCGGCTGCTTCTTTCGATGGCACTGACGTACCGGGTATCACACATGATGATTTCACACAGGTAACTCCGACTCAGGGTTACATCAAGATTAAGGGTGAAACCACCACTACAACTACTACCACAACAACTACTACAACTACAACCACCACAACTACTACCACAACCACTCCGACTACTACTACTACAACTTCTACCACAACTACTACTCCGACCACAACCACTACAACTTCTACCACAACTACAACCACTACTACTACACCGGCTCCGACAACCACAACTACAACCACCACATCTGCTAAGCCGGCACCGGGTACCACTGCTAAGCCAACCACAACCAAGAAGGTTACTGGTTCTACCAGCTCTCCGAAGACTGGCAGCATGATTCCGGTTGCAGGTGCTGTTGCAGCGATTGCAGTAATCGGCGGTGTTGCTCTGGTTTCCAAGAAGAGAAAGTAAGAATCTCTGATTCTGACGAGTCTTTTCAGAAAACAGAAAAACATTCATCATGATGCAAAAGATCTGTGATGAAAATTGCAGATTGCAAATGAGAACAAAAAGGACGTGCTTCGGGAGAAGTGCGTCCTTTTTTTCACCCCTTTTTCATTTTCTGCATAAAATGGAGTACACCCAGAAATCAAAATGGGTGACAATCCGGCTCAAAAGGAGGGAATGCAAATGAAAGAGCCTTTGCGAATATTGGTAGCAGGTGGTGACCGCCGACAAAAATATGCTGCCCAGATGCTTGCACAGCAGCCTGCATGTTCTGTTACAATCATCGGTTTTTCTCTTCCCATTCCATCAGAATTGCCAGAAACAGATGTCTTGCTGTTACCAATTCACACCGATTCAAAAAGTGTACCGTCTCCCCATGGAGAACTGTCGCTTCCGTGGCTGTTGTCCAGTGTGAAAACAGGCGGTTTGGTATGCGGCGGAATGCTTCCCGAAGCAGTTTGCCGGATGTGTCAGGAACAAAAGCTGGATTTTTGCGATTATTTTCAGCGG
>JAEDGE010000231.1 GCA_016297675.1 Oscillospiraceae bacterium | reverse complement strand
TGGAGCAGTACGATGATACAAGCGCCTACTGCACTTTCATTTCCATGCTTTGCGAATTTGCGAAGAATCAAGGCCGTATCAACAACAAGCCTGACACCAGCGACAATCCTAAATATGCCATGCGATGCTATCTTCTTCGCCTTGGCATGATTGGAGCAGAATACAAAGCAGCAAGAAAGGTACTTCTCAGAAATCTTTCAGGCAGTTCAGCCTTTAGAAAGGTGGGTGATTCAGATGAAGTTTCCGAATAAAGCGTATCTGGAACAGCTGCGAAAAGCCTACCCCGCAGGAACAAAAATACAGTTGATTTCTATGCGTGATGAAAAATATCCTGTTCTTCCCGGAACAGTGGGAGAAGTAACTCATATCGATGATATGGGTTCAATCCACATGAAATGGCAGAATGGTTCTTCCCTCGCTTTGATCCCCGAAGTGGATAGTTTCAGGGTGGTTCCGGGGGCTCCAAAATAAGCGAGCACCTATTCCATCGTACTGTATTTTACCATAGAATAGCAACCTTATCAAGGGTGTATCTTACACAATCTTTCGCCGAAATACAGCCAAAAAGATTGTGTAGTAATCGTATTGCTATATCCTCCGTTTAGAGTTAATATGTAACACAACGAAAGGGCAAAAAGCCCAGAAATACGGAGGAAAATACCATGAACGAAAAGACAAGAAAGCAGATCGAAAACCTGAAAAACCAGACCATAGGCGTGGAAATTGAAATGAACCACATCATAAGAGAAAAGGCTGCAAAAATTGCCGCCGACTTCTTCGGAACACGACGCTACGAAAACACCGCCGGACGCAATGGCTACTGCACCTGGAGCACCTGGGATGCACAGGGCAGAGAATGGAAATTTCAAAGAGACGTTTCCATTGCAGGTCCCGACAACGAAAAGTGCGAACTGGTTACACCGATTTTGAAATACGAGGACATCGAAACCCTGCAGGAGCTTGTCCGCAGACTTCGCAAAGCAGGAGCGATCAGCCACGCAGGAATTGGGGCTGGGGTTCACATTCACATCGGGGCAAACGGCCACACACCGCAGACACTCCGCAACCTTGCAAATATTATGGCGAGCCACGAAAAACTGATTGCCGATGCACTGAAAATTGACCAAGGTAGAATGAACAGATACTGCAGAACGGTAAGTCCCGAATTCATCGAAAAGGTGAACAAGAAAAAGCCTTCAACCATGGCACAGCTTGCAGACCTTTGGTACACAGCAAACGGTGCAACCTACGGCAGAGACCACCATTACAATGACAGCCGATACCATATGCTGAACCTCCACGCAACCTTTACAAAGGGCACGATTGAATTCCGGCTTTTCCAGTTTGACAAGCCAACGACGGAGCGGAAAAACGGACTTCACGCCGGACAGCTGAAAAGCTACATTCAGCTTTGCCTTGCCCTTTCTGAAATGGCAAAGGAACTGAGAACAGCAAGTCCAAAACCACAGCAGACCGAAAACCCAAAGTTCGCCATGCGGACTTGGCTGATTCGCCTGGGACTGGTTGGTGAAGAATTTGCCACCGCAAGAGATTTTCTGACCAGAAACCTAAGCGGTGATGCCGCATTCCGATTCGGCAGAAACTAAACCGCAGGAGATATCCTCCTGCCCCTTTGCCACCTGCGGGTGGCTTAAGGTGGTAGAAGGATGTTTCCTTCGGAAAGGATTTGATTACGATGACAAAATTTTACCTTGCCTACGGCAGCAACCTGAACGTGCAGCAGATGCGATGCCGTTGCCCCGATGCCAAAGTGGTGGGAACGGCAGAAATTCCCGATTACCAATTATTATTCAAGGGAAGTAAGACTGGTTCTTACCTGACCATTGAAAAGAAAAAGGGTGGCATGGTTCCGGTTGCCGTCTGGGCAGTTTCAAAGCGTGATGAACTGGCTCTTGACCGCTATGAGGGTTTCCCCAATTTCTATTACAAAACGGAAATGGAACTGCCGGTAAAATGCCGGAAAGTCGACAAAACCAAAACGCTGACAGCATTTGTTTACATCATGCACGAGGAGCGAAAGCTTGGGATTCCAAGCCACGCCTATGTGAAGACCTGCGTTCAGGGCTACCGTGATTTTGGCTTTGATTTGAAGCATCTGCGGCTTGCGTTTGACTTAAGTGAGAGGAAGTGTGGAAAATGAAAATGGCTGAAAAAGAAACCAGAATTTGTCCGCTTTGCGGTATGGAATATTGCAGTGTTCCGGCACTTTCCAGAAACGACAATCAGACGCTGATTTGCCCGGATTGCGGAACACGGCAGAGCCTGGATTCCATCGGGGTTGCCGCCGAGGAAATTGAAAAAATCATCAGCATCATTCATCGAAATTACTCCGCATAAGCGCCACACAGCCCCCACAAAGGCAAGAACCGATAATTCCGGATACTGATGCCAATGCAGAAACAAGCCCCACAAACGGCAATGTGGCGGCTTGTTTCTGCTGTCATAATATACACAATTCTGAGCCGATTTCAAGGCTGTAT
>JAEDGE010000230.1 GCA_016297675.1 Oscillospiraceae bacterium | reverse complement strand
TGCGAGAGAAACGCCTCGCCCATGGCCACAAGGAGAATGACCATGAGGAACAGCAATATGGCGGTTGGAATATGACCATGAGGTAGAGGTTATGCCTACGTTTTGATGCCGGGGTCAAAAGGGTATTTTGAAATTGACGGTTGTGCATGGTACACAAAATCAGGCCCAACTTCAGCCTGCTTTGGCCGGCATTTGAGGCTTAATTTCGAACCATTTTTGTGCATATCAACATTTCAAAATCTAAAAACGTCCTTTTGACCCCAACCTCACGTTTTATCACAGACCACGTTGTTGCTTTCGTAGAATATTCTCTGGCATCCAATCTTTTGTTGGCTTTCTGTTTGCTCTTCCGCTATTGTGTGTTTGCAAAAATCAAAATGGAGGAGTGTGACAACTGATGGTCAGCGATGCCAACATTGCGGTGCATGAAATGCGATGCAAATCAAAGAATAAAACCCCTGGGAGGTGAAAGCAAATGGCAAAACGCAGAGCAAATGGAGAAGGTAGTATCCGCAAACGGTCTGACGGAAGATGGGAAGGGCGGTATACGGCAGGCTATGATCCTGAGACTGGAAAACGTATCGTAAAAAGTGTTCTTGGTAAAACGCAGGCAGAGGTAAAGGAAAAACTCCGGAAAGCTCTGGAGGAAACCCGTGAATTGGATATTATCCGCTCAGATGACTACACCGTGGGAGAGTGGGTGCAGACATGGTTTGAACTATACTCCAAACCCAATGTCCGGCCTTCCACAGCAGCGTATTACCGGCGGTTCATCGACTGCCACGTCATTCCATACATCGGACACATCAAACTGAACAAGTTGACTGCCAGGGACATTCAAAAACTCTATAACGACCTGAAAGACCATGGTCGGGTACGAGAGGTTCTGAAAGCGAAGAAACCTGGTCTGAGCAGTTCCTATGTGCGTGGACTTCACATGATGCTCCACAACTGTTTTGAACGTGCCAGAAAAGAACGGCTCATCATGCGCAATCCCACCGAAGACTGCATCATACCCAAAATAGAGAAAAAGGAAATGAAAATTCTTCGGCAGGAAGATATCGGTGCGTACCTCAAGGCAGCCGATGCCCGTGGAATGCTTCCCATGTTCTTTCTGGAACTGACCAGCGGTCTACGAAAGGGGGAACTGGTGGCTCTGCTCTGGAGTGACCTGGATATTGAGCACAAAACGCTGTCAGTGTCCAAACAGGCGGTTCGTGCCGAGGGCGGTGCTATCAAGGTGTCACGGCCCAAGACAGCGACATCTGTCCGAAAAATCTCCATCCCCCAGGAAGCAGTGGACTTGCTGGTACAGGAGCATAAGAAGCATCCGGACAATCCCTATATGTTCCCTTCCCCCAAGACCGGAGAGATGTGGTTCCCCGATTCCGTGGTCAACCTTCATAGAAAGATCCTGAAAGACGCAGGTCTGGAACAACTTCGTTTCCACGATCTCAGACACACCTTCGCGACCATGGCGCTTCAAAACGGTGTCGATGTAAAAACAGTATCCAGTATGCTGGGCCACTACGACGCAGGCTTCACCCTGAGCGTCTACGCCCATGCCACCGACAGAATGCAGGAAGAGGCCGCGGAAAAGATGGGCAGTTTCATGGTACAGTCCATGTAAACCCTCCCCACAGAAGCAGAGAAAGCACCGGAAAACTCCGGTGCTTTCTGCGTTTCGCTCCCGTGTGGGTCAAACGCGGGGCTTGCGCATGTGCTCAGACTATTTCAATTTCAAAAAATTGATTCGTAATCAGCGCATTGTGGGTCAAGCACAGAAAATGAGGGGCAGAAAACAAGAACATTTTAGAACGAAAAGCACCCGAAAACCGCCGTTTTCGGGTGCTTTTGGAGCTGGAAATCAGACTCGAACTGACGACCTGCTGATTACGAATCAGCTGCTCTACCGACTGAGCTATTCCAGCTTATCAACTTGTACGCGGGGTGATATAGAAATTACGAATCAGCTGCTCTACCGACTGAGCTACACTAGCATTGTTATTTTTGACAGCGCTTATGATACCATACTTTCCCCTCATCGTCAACACCATTTTCAGCTTTCTGGGATGAATCCGCCCAGCTCACTCTGTATATTACAATTTGTATTATTGCAAGTTTTCTTGCAATATGGCAATCGTCGTTTTTTTGTTTTTCTTTTCAAAATGCCTGTCAATCGTGGAAAAATCGAAAAATTTTGTCGCTGTATTTCGTCAAAACCTGTTCATTCCTCTGTAAATACTGGCAATTTTTTCTTGTTTCCCATTTGCTTATATTTTACATAACAGTTGTCATAAACTTTCTCTACCGTAAGTTATCCACATTCTCCACACAGTTTTCCACAGTCACTTTTTCTTTTATTTTCAGTATCTATACGTATAATTGGATTTTTTTAACAGCTCCTGTATTTTGGTTTTTCCCTGCTTTCATATCCGCCATTTAATTTACATAATTTTTTGATGCTTTTCACTTTCTCCATTTCACGTTTTATTTTTTGCTGGACAAAACACTTT
>JAEDGE010000229.1 GCA_016297675.1 Oscillospiraceae bacterium | reverse complement strand
AATTTCTGCATTTCGTACCGTTTTGTTTTTTCAGATGGCGGACAGCGGTATCTTGCTTCTCATCCATTGACCGATTCCAACTCGTTTGCTTTGCAAGGGTGGCAGCTTGCCCCCCTTGCATCCCCCTCGCCAAGCTGAGCCAGCTTGACCGCAGTCGCCTGCGGCGTAGAATTTACACCATCATTTAAAAATTGATTTCCGTAGGGCTGCTCGCCCCCAAACCCCTCGCTTCTTTTTCTTTTTACTCAAAAAAGAAAAAGAAGCAAAAAGAATAAAAGCGTTTACCTTCGACAAATCAAACCGTTCCGCTATTTTTCAGCATTACAGGACAGCTGCTCCAAATCCGCCAGCCATAGCTCTCGACTGGCATCGCTCGGCATCCGCCAATCTCCTCTCGGAGATAACGTCACACTGCCGACCTTCGGAGCATCCGGCAGACAGGAACGCTTGAACTGCTGCGAGAAGAACCGGCGGTAAAAACTCCGCAGCCACTTCAGAATCACAGCCGCTTCATATCGCTCTCCCAGTGCATACACTGCCAGCCGATAAATTTTAGACGGCGTAAACCCAAACCGCAATACATAATACAGGAAAAAATCATGCAGTTCGTAAGGCCCTACCAAATCCTCTGTCTTTTGGGCAATTGTCCCATCTGGTTCCGGCGGCAGCAACTCCGGACTCACTGGCGTATCCAATACATCCAGCAGCACCGCACGCAGGTCGGCATCCGTTCTGCCAGCTTCATACTGCACCAGATACCGCACCAGTGTCTTCGGAATGGACGCATTTACAGCATACATACTCATGTGGTCGCCGTTATAAGTTGCCCAGCCCAGTGCCAGTTCTGACAGGTCACCTGTCCCCACAACAATTCCACCACACTGATTTGCCAAATCCATCAGCACCTGTGTGCGTTCTCTTGCCTGTCCATTTTCATAAGTGACATCATGCACAGACTCGTCCTGTCCAATATCGGCAAAATGCTGCCGGACACTTTTTTGAATCGGAATCTCCCGCAGAACTGCTCCATATGCCTTGGCAAGACGGCAAGCATTCTGATAGGTGCGGTCTGTTGTACCAAAACAAGGCATTGTGACCGCAAGAATGCCATCCCGTTCCCAACCCAGCAAATCGAAGGCATGTACCATGACAATCAATGCCAGTGTGGAATCCAGACCGCCGGACAAGCCCACAACCGCATGACGACTGCCAATATGCCGCAAACGGGTTGCCAGACCAGTTGCCTGTAAGGTCAGAATTGTTTCGCAGCGTTCCGAAAGCTCTTCTTTTCCGGTTGGTACAAACGGTGTGGGAGATACAAACCGGTGCAGTGTGGTTTCTGTCTGCGGCATAGAAAACGTTGTACAAACCGTTGTCATCGGCAGCGGCTGGAACGTACTGGAACGCTGCCGTTCTGCTGTCATCCGCTGCAAATCCACTTCCGCACAGAGCAGACCACTCGAAAACAAGTCGGATTGTGCCAGAATCGAACTGTTCTCCAAAATCAGATTGTGTCCGGCAAAGACCATATCCTGTGTGGATTCCCCCATTCCGGCATCTGCATAGGCATAGGCACAGAGCAGACTGCCGGATTTGGCTTGCAGCATGGTACGGCGATAGGCTGCCTTTCCAATGATTTCATCACTACAGGAGAGGTTTCCAATCAACGTTGCTCCCATGCGTGCCATCCGCACGGATGGGGTATCGGCAACCCAGACATCCTCACAGAGTTCTACTCCAAAGGTAAAATCCGGACATTCCTGACAGATGAAGAGCTGTTCTGCTCCGAATGGACAGGGGGCAATCCCATCCGCCTGCCAAACAGTGCGGTGGTCTGCGGGGGTGCCGCTGGTAAAGTGCCGCTGCTCGTAGAATTCTCCATGATTCGGAAGATGCTGCTTTGGAACCATGCCCAGCACCTTTCCCTGATAGCAGACTGCTGCACAATTGTACAATGCCCCTGCATGCCGAATCGGCAGCCCGACAACGCAGATGCAGGAAAGGTCTGCGGTTTCCTGCAAAATCGTTCGCAGTGCCTGCAACGCTCCATCCAGTAAGATCTGCTGTAAAAATAAGTCTCCGCAAGTATAGCCCGTCAGGCAAAGTTCCGGAAATATCACCAGCTTGACCGCTTGTGCAGCAGCTTCTTTTGTCATTGCAATGATTTGTGCTGCGTTATAACCGCAGTCCGCCACACGCAGCGGCGGCGTTGCACAGGCAATCCGAAAAAATCCGTCTTTCATCGTCCTCTCCTCTTTCCAACGCAGTTTCTTTTCTCTATTATACCGAAAAAAGCAAAAAGATGCAAGGGGATTCTGTAATTTTGTGCGGAAATCCATTTTCAATTTCTTAGGGGAACCTTATCTGAAGCATGCAACCGTTTCCTGCCCTTGAGGGCATCCAAAAGCTTATTTAAAAATACGGGAAAATTCACCACGGAAATCAATTTTTAAATGATGGTTTCAATTCTATGCCACAGGCGACTGCGGTCAAGCTGGCTCAGCTTGGCGAGGGTGATTCCCCAC
>JAEDGE010000228.1 GCA_016297675.1 Oscillospiraceae bacterium | reverse complement strand
GCCGTTTTGTTTTTGGGGAAGAAGAAATCCCCGCCCAGGTATCCGTCACCTGGTTCAAAGTAATGGGTGAAATATGGATGCCAGCCCGAAGCCATAGTCTGAAGGAAAATTGCCTGCGGCGTTCCTGTGACTTGGAGATAAATGCTGCTGGACGCTCCATTTTTGATGGAATCCAAATACTTGTTGATGGAGGACTGCCGTCCCTTATTGACAAGCGTATTCAGAGAGGCAGCGTCTGCCTCATCATCAATGATAAACAAGGGATTACCCTTCATAAATCCGGTGGAAGCAAAGACATTTGCCCAGAGCCTGAGAACACGGTAATTCTTTTTGAGTACAATGATGGCAGGCTCCATAAGGCTGTTCTGAATAAACAGTCCAGAATCATTTTCGCCGCACACACAAAAGCCCGTCAGGTCGGCTTTGACACGATCCAGCGTTTGCTGCTGTAAGACCACATTATCTGTGGTCAGGAGAACAAATGCGGGAAAACCAAGATCAGCCGCCTTGCACATAATTCCGAACATCTGCCCGGTTTTTCCTGACTGGACATTGCCAAACAAAAGGCCGATTTCATGGCTGCAAAATGAGAAGTTCTTAAGGTGCTGTGAGCCGACAGCTTCAGCAGTTTTAGAGATTGATTCTGCCAGCTTGGGATTGCCACGATCAGTAATAGTTTTCAAATAGGTTTTCAAATACTGCATTACGCTTCATCCCCCTCGTCCTGTGAAGCTGCCTCAAATGAAAGAATCCAGACATCCAGCATATTGCCTTCCTCATCTTCCATTTTTTGATTGGTCTTGGTCAGCACCAGAGTGTTACAGCCGTATGCGGCAAGCATTTCTTTTGTAATCATGCCGGTGCGATCAACATCAAGCTGTGTATCATTTACCGGTGTCACCAGACCGGCAGCGGCCAACCGGCCTTTAATCCAACGCCCCAAAATCAGTTCATCGCCTACAGCACTAAATTGCTTGTTGCCGTCGCTGGTTGTATGGGCCTTAAAAGTGTAGCCATCATCGGTAATGACATAAAAGGCGACATTCTTTTCAGGATACCCTGGAAGCAGAGTGATTTTCTTGCTGACCGTGAATTGGGTTTCGTACCAGTCACGGGATTTTCTGGCACTTCGGGGAGCAGCATAACTTACATTTAGATTGGACTTCGTGTAGTGCTTTCCATCATCCATGTGACGCTCAGCATAGGCTGGAACTTTGATTGGCAGGATAAAAGAAATATCCGTTTTGTGTTTTTCAAACAGCTCTACCTGTGTCTGCGGAAGCTGATCTACAGTATCAACGCCAGTCAAAGAAACATTGACCTCTCGGATAAGGGTCATGCCTGTAATTTCGTCAATTCGGGCAGAACAAGCAGGGCTGGCCAGCTTGCGAATAAGCGTGGCAATTTCATCGCATTCCGACTGCTCAACAGTAACGGCAGATACTTCATACTGACGGAGGTTGGTAGCCTCTTGTTTGATAACCCCCAGGTTAGCAGAACCAACAATAGCAGATCTCACTTGCTGGTCCCTATAAAAAGCATAAAGTTTTCCGTGGTACTTGAATGCTCGAACCATACGGATTTCACCAATGCCAGCAGCTACCCACTTTTGGTTAATGGCAACTGCGGTATGATACATCGCTTCCGGCATTCCCTCAACAAAGTACATTCCGATTGTTAGAATGATATGACGAATTTGATGTTCTGTTACAATGCGATCAAGTTCTTCCAGTGACGCTTTGGAAACATAGCCCACGGCGATTTCAATGGCATCTGAATTGGAGATTTCTTCACTAATTTGATTGGAAACCGTTTCCTGACCTTCCTCGGTTCCCAAAGGAAGAATATTTGAGTATAAAAGGTTCATATCTGGACCTCCTTATAGTTGTTGGTCATTAGAGACTGCTATTCTTGCGGCTCTAAATGGCAGCAATTAACTGCCCTTAATATTGCATAAATTCCCATCAAAATTAAACGGCATTTCCATCGCCGTATCGCTCGAAAATTGGGAAGTTGTCTTGCCCTTTTCGGACAATGACAAATCATTATCATTATAGCAAGAAACCTCTAAATATACAATCGGTAGCATAGAGCTGTCAAGGATATTGATGAAAATTTTAGCAGTTTTCTGCAAGAGAACTGAATAAATTCAGCGTTCGCAGAACGCGTAGCCGCAGAACATAGTTCTGCGTTCATGGGGGCTTGGGGGCTTGCCCTCAACAAGCAAACAGCACCAGAAACGGCATGGCCGTCCTGGTGCTGTGGAGCCTGTGTGTATTAACACAGGCATTGCTTGCCTCTTTTCCCGCAGGAAATAGCAGTTATTCTTTTGTTATCTCAGTTCCGTAGTGTTCCGAACTGAAATTATCATCCAAAAAAATAGAGAAAAAAGGTGTCATCTTATTATAAATCTCAGTATCAGAAGGTTTAGGCAGACCGAGTAGATAAGTGGTAAATTCTGGTGTAACACGGCCTCGAATGACTTTACCATATTGCCACGAGCTTTCTTTTAATTCTCCAAAGGGAAGGA
>JAEDGE010000227.1 GCA_016297675.1 Oscillospiraceae bacterium | reverse complement strand
AAAAAGCAATGGTTTCCTGCCAATTATAGCACGGGCCATTGCAGAAATGAAAGAGATTCAACGAAGCTATATCGACCATGGCGCTGAGAACCAAGAGCAGCGCAAACAGGTCGAGAGGGAAATCGCTTGCGACGACCACATTGAGGTGCGATTCAAATGCGGAGCCAGCAGCCATTTGACAGGGCATACTGCAATGAGCATGCGGTTTTGTAATACTATAAAAGCAAAACTTCTGCAGAAAAAGCTGCAGAAGTTTTGCTTTTGAAGAGAAAACAAATTCATTACGGCATGAATGTTTTTTATTTGATAGGATCAATCCGCTCAATCCAATCTGTTCTGGAAAATGCATTTATGTCAACACACCGTGACCGGCGTTTCATAAACCAGACCGAAGAAAGCAAGTAGAACAGCGTAGCGGCTATCATACTCTTCCAATAGTTCAAATACATACCAAATAAAGTTGCGGCAATCAGAACTATTGTTAGAATGGCCGGTAGCGGATGTAGCGGCATCGTATATCCTCTCTTAATGGTACCTTTGGGATATAACTTGCGGAAACGAAGCATCATAATAGCTGTCAGCAGATAGACCATCAGCGCCGAAAAAATAGAGAATGTGACGATGTAGTCTAACATGCCTGTCAGAGCAAATATAATGGAAATCGGTACCAAAAACAATAAGGCGCGATAAGGACTGTTATATTTAGGGTGCATTTTAGCAAAAACGTCTGGTAACAGGCCATCTCGGCTCAATACACTCCATGCGCGGCTGGCATCGTTGATGCAGCCATTGGCACTGGCAAGGCAGGCCAACATGGTACCGATAAACATGGCAACCATGACATACAGCTTTCCGGTGGCTACCGCCGCATCGAACAGTGGGTAGATGGAGTCACCCAGTGTTTTGGCGTCTATCAGACCAGAGCAGACGAACCAAGTGACTGTGCCGCCGATCAGCAGCGTACTCAAGCCGATCATGGCGCCAACAGGCAGTGAGCGATGCACGTTGCGGCATTCATCGGCTGCTACCGCTGTACCCTCGATTCCCAGAAAGAACCAGCAGGAGAATTGCAAGGCTGCGAACAAACCCAACACACCGAAGGGCATCCCATTGGTAAGGGTCTTGAGCTGCAACAGTGTTGCCTGCGGGTCATAGAAATTCGTGGAGAACAGCAGCACAACGATGCAACAAAAAGCAAAGGCCGTAATAAAGAAGTTTAGTGTCAGTGAGGCGTAAGCGCCGTGGTAATTCAAATAGGTCAGCGCCAGCAGTGTCAGCAGCAGAAACGGTAGGGTTTGGATATCAGGATTTAATGTTTGTAGCAGCTCTCCTACCACCAACGCATCGGCGGCCTCCAGCATGGCGTACTCCAGAACCATCATCAGGCCGATATTAAACGCAGCCAACGGACCCAGCAGGTATTTTGCCATAGTATATTGGCCGCCTGCTTCCGGCATTACGGAAGCCATTTCCGTTGTCATGCCGACAATCATGCTGTACATTACGGCGATGATCCACATGCCGATCAGCGCCGCATAGGAGCCGCCAAGCTTGATGGTCATATTCCATCCCATAAATTCGCCCACCAGCACAATACCCACGCCAAGAGCCCAGATATGGATGGGGCCTAATCTTTTCTGTGACATAACTCAGTTCCTCTGTTTTTCAGCTTTTTGCTGATGTTCTGTCTTGAGGAAATCAAACACCAGCCAAGTGGCAAAGCCGGCCGCGGCAATCCATGCGGCAATGTTAACGATCATGGCAATCATAGCTCAACTTCCTCCTGTTCTGTTTCCGGAGATTTTTTCATACTTTTGATGCTGCCTTTTACGATGAAGACGATGTAAAAAATAATGAGTCCGAAGGTCACAGCCAGACTGATAAAATCAACGTGATATCCCGAAGGGGCAGCTATCGCATCATTTTTTGACAACATCATGGCGAGCAGCAACACCAACAACACAAGCACCAGTTCAAATGCTACATCGCAAATCAAATTTAGCTTCCTGTGTTTTTCTTGATTTGACATATCAGTGTTCCTCCTGTTTTTCGTCTACCTGCGACAGTTCCGTCCCATAGACTAATGCAAGGTTCTTTTTCAAAAATATACCCATGTGAATTAAAATCCCACAGAGAGTCCCTAGTATCAGCACGGCGGCTGCAATGACTATGCTTGCAAATTCGGGAGCTGCCGAGATAACTTGACGAATGACAAAAGTTACGATCAGCAACACAGAAGCGCCGAACAGCAATAGCAATCCCTGATCCCGTCTACAGATAGAAAGGTATTTCATTTCTTTGTTCATGTAAACACATCCTTTTTGAAAACGCCATCATACCACAATCACATCCTGCAAGGTACAGCTTGCAGGATGTGATTATGCCACGAAAGCATAATTATTTTGGAAGGAGGGGACGGCACAAGGCCGCCCCACCTTTTGAGAAGGCTGAATGGAGCCAGAAGGAAGTGCCGGTTCGTTAAATCAGTGCGTAGGTAAAGTGGAGGATGCAGTAGATCACCGCCACGAGAAT
>JAEDGE010000056.1 GCA_016297675.1 Oscillospiraceae bacterium | reverse complement strand
TTTGAAACGCTGCCTTCTATTATCAGCTCATCACGATTTGGCAGAACCATATCCGAATCAGGATATTCCTCTTGAGGAATTTTGTTTCCGAGTGTATTTGCGAAAACGGATGTATTTATAAATAAACATAGAAGAAATACTGTCAGAAGTTTTTTAATCATCTTGTTTCTCCCGTATTCTTTCCAATTTATTTTTTACAAAATTCACCTTTATTTTTTATGCAAATCTCTATTTTTATCTTTTTCGCCTTGACAAGAAGAAAAGCATGTGATAGAATGGAGCAAATGACCATTTTGGCCAAATCCTATGATATAAGGTGATTATTATGAATTGTCCAAGCTGCGGTTCCAATTATTCGGATAACGCTTCATTCTGTCCACACTGTGGTACAGCAAATCCCGGTACCGCTGTTACACCAGATGCAATGCTTCAAACACCGCCGCCATGTAACAACCTTAACGGTAATGTTGAGAAAAAGAATATTGCATTATGTATTGTTTTCTCGATCATTACTTGTGGCATCTACGCAATTTATTGGATGTATACTTTGACAGAAGATACCAAAAAGATCACAAATAATCCAACAGATACTTCCGGCGGTATGGTAATTTTGTTTTCTCTTATTACCTGTGGCATTTATAGTTGGTACTGGCTATACAAACAGGGAGATCGTATTGACCATGAAAAGCAATCGCGTGGCATCCCATCTAGCAACAGCGGACTAATTTGGATATTGCTTGGTATTTTCGGTTTATCTATCGTGTCCTATGCACTGATGCAAAATGAAATCAATGATTTAGTTGGTTAATTTATTTTTCTAAGCAAGAAAACGGAACTGTACCTGTGTGCAGTTCCGTTTTTTAGAAAGGAGCATCCAGACTTTGCAGCGTATTATACAACTTTTGAAACAGTACCAAAAGAAAATAGTAGGCATTATCATCCTACTATCACTTGGAATCAGTTATTATCTGCTCACACAGTTTACATCTTTCCGCATCCCCTGCCCATTTCAAACCATCACTGGTTTTGCCTGTCCGGGCTGTGGTGTTTCCCATTTTTGCATTCGTCTGTTTCATCTGGATATAATTGGTGCAGCAAAAGAGAATTTCGCATTGGCAATCCTATTGCCGTTAGGAGGCATTCTATTTCTGATTCGCCAAATCTGGCATCCGCACTGGCTTGCCAAAAACGGTACAGTTGAAAAAGTGCTGCTGATTCTTGCCATCATTTTTCTGCTTTTGTTCGGTATTCTCCGTAATCTGCCCGGTATGGAATGGATGCTACCATCCTATCGGCAAGGATAAATATAAAAATCGCCCATGGTCTTATAAAAATACCATGGGCGGTTTTTCTTTTGGCGGAGACGGTGGGATTCGAACCCACGTGCCCTTGCGGACAACCTGATTTCGAGTCAAGCTCGTTACGACCACTTCGATACGTCTCCATTTTTTATTTTCGTTAGCATGATGATCATATTCCATCATACTGTTGATTTTCAGAACATAATCAAATGAAAAAAATGCATACTACTTTTACAGTATATCATGATGCAACCGGAAAAGCAAGTCTTTTCTTTGAAATTTGTAAAAATAAACGAAAATAAAAGAGAAACAGAAAGGAAAGTTGTAAAAAACGCTTTTTTTCTATGGTTTAATTGACAGGCTTTCAAAAAAGTACTAAAATAATAGTAAAATTCGACAGTAACGATTCCTATGGAGGCTTTTTTATGAAATCATCAACAAGAAAATTTTTTCACAATCTTTCCAGCAGAACCCGCATCACGATGCTGTTCTGTGGCTGTCTCGTTCTGCTGACTGGGCTGCTGCTGGTGTTCTTGATGCTCTGTCCGGTTAAAAAAGAAAATCGTTCTAATCATGCAAATGAAAACCTTCTCTCTGTCGTTACCACCGCATCTACAGAAGAAACCACTACAATAGAAACAACAGTGACAACCAAAAATACTCGAAAAACAACCGACAAAAAACGTGCCCGCTCTACTACAACCAAGACAACTACAAAAGAAACTGTTGTGGAAACAGAAGTCATGACAGAAGAAGAAATCATCTATAACGACAACAGCAATGATTATAATAACAACTATAACGATTATAGCAACGATTATAATAATAATTACAATGATTACAACGATTATAATGATTACAACGACTATAACGATAATAGCAGCAATGACAGCAGTTATGATGACACCAATCTGACAGAGCCAGTTCCAGAAGAGCCAATACCAGAAGAAGGAAATTCAAACGCTTCTGAGACCTAATTCCATCAAAAAAATCCTTACAAAATTCCGCATTTTCTATTGACAAATGCGAATTTATCCGCTATAATAAAAATCGTAAAAGGGAGTAGCTGACAAGAATTTGATTCTTGTTTATGCGGCGTCAATACGACTGCTCGTTTTAGCAGTCCGCTTCATAAGTTTGAAGCTATGCCATCTGTGTATGGAAATAGTGGAAAATGGCAAGACTTTTACTGAATGAATTGCAGACAAAAAGGCAGTTTTTTCAGTAATGGTCTTGCCTTTTTTGCTGCCAAAAAAAGAGAAAGGAAGTTTCCCATGACAACCAAACCACCTTATCAACAATCCCCCGAAGACCTGTATGCAGCATATACCTCCAACCGAGAGGGCTTGACCAGCCAACAGGCAAAACAAAATCAGGAACGCTACGGAAAAAACAAACTCGCTGAGAAAAAGAAAAAGCCTATCTGGCTGGTTTTTCTGGAACAGTTCAAAGATTTCCTTGTCATCATCCTGATCATCGCCGCCATTGTTTCAGCAATCACCGGCGAACTCGAAAGCACCATTGTCATTCTGTTCGTCATCACGATGAATGCCATTCTTGGCACAGTACAGACCATCAAAGCAGAAAAATCACTGGACAATCTGAAATCTTTGTCTGCACCCCATGCAAAGGTACTGCGTGACGGCACCACGGTTCTCTTACCAGCAGAGGAACTGGTCGTCGGTGATGTCATCCTGTTGGAAGCTGGCGATCAGGTGCCGGCAGATGCCCGTGTACTGGAATCTGCTTCCCTGCAAACCAATGAAAGTGCCCTGACTGGCGAAAGCCTGAATGTAGAAAAAGAAGCCGACTGTATTGACCAGGAAGTTCCACTCGGCGACCGGAAAAACATGGTTTACTCCGGCGGATTTGTCACCTACGGCAGAGGCGTCTGTCTGGTCACCAGTGTCGGCATGGAAACAGAAGTTGGTAAAATCGCTGCTCTGATGCAGAATGCTTCAGAGCGAAAAACACCCTTGCAGCGTACACTCGACCAATTTGGAAAGCGACTTTCTATTGCCATTCTGATCATCTGTGCGATTGTCTTCGGACTGGAACTGCTGCGGGTAGATGTACTGAATTTTGACAGTATCATGGGTGCATTGATGTTTGCAATTGCCCTCGCAGTTGCGGCAATTCCAGAAGCCCTCAGCTCCATTGTCACCATTGTACTTTCCTTTGGTACACAAAAAATGGCAAAGGAACATGCCATTATCCGAAAGCTACAAGCCGTGGAAGGACTTGGCTCTGTTTCTGTTATCTGCTCCGACAAAACCGGTACCCTGACCCAGAATAAAATGACGGTTCGGAAAATCGTATCCAATGGTCACAGCATTGCAGAAAATGATGTCAACATCGAAAATGAAGCAGAAAAATGGTTAATTATTGCTTCGGTTCTTTGCAGTGATGCCACTTGCAAAGATGACACAGAAATCGGCGACCCGACTGAAACCGCACTCGTTCGCTTTTCTCAGAAAAACGGGATGCAGGAAGACGATTTGCGGCAGCAATATCCTCGCTTGGCAGAAATTCCGTTCGACTCTGACCGGAAACTGATGTCCACCCTGAACCAGACACCGAAGGGAAATATCATGTTCACGAAAGGGGCAGCCGATGTCCTGACCGAACGGATGATGATTTCCGACCAACAGAAACAAAAAATTCAAAAGCAAGTGGAAACTCTTTCCAAACAAGGTCTGCGGCTGCTTTGCTTTGCCTGCAAGCCGTTTGACGGCGATACGCTCTCGTTGGAAGACGAAACAAATCTGCATTACATGGGCTTGATTGCTATGATGGATCCGCCTCGTGTCGAGTCAGCGGATGCCGTTGCCGCTTGTAAAAAAGCTGGTATCAAACCGGTTATGATTACGGGTGACCATGTTGTCACGGCGGCTGCCATTGCAAAGGAAATCGGCATTCTGGAAAACGAAAGCGAAGCCGTGGAAGGGGCGGTACTGGACAACTACACAGACGAACAGCTTGTAGACTTCGTCAAAGATAAATCGGTTTATGCAAGAGTCACACCAGAACATAAAATTCGGATTGTCCGTGCATGGCAGGCGCAAAACCGCATTGTCTCCATGACCGGCGATGGTGTCAACGATGCACCCGCTCTGAAACAAGCGGATGTCGGAGTTGCAATGGGCATCACAGGGACAGAAGTTTCTAAAGATGCAGCAGCAATGGTTCTGACAGATGACAACTTTGCAACCATTGTGAAAGCCATTCAAAACGGCAGAAATATTTATGACAACATCAAACGTTCCATTTTGTTCCTGCTCTCCGGCAACCTTGCTGGCATTCTGGTGGTGCTTGCCTGTGCTCTGGCTGGACTGGGTCAGCCGTTTGCTGCCATTCACCTTCTCTTTATCAACCTGCTCACCGACTCCCTGCCGGCAATTGGTCTGGGGCTTGAACCGCATCAGGACAGCGTTATGCTGCGAAAACCCCGTCCGGCAAATGAATCCATCCTCACAAAGAAATTCCTCGGTTCTGTTGGCTACTCCGGCTTGATTATCGGCTTTATGACCATGCTGGCATATCTGCTCGGTCTGAGTGAAGGCGGTGAAACCGTCGGTATGACAATGGCATTTGCAACACTTTGTATGTCCCGTCTGTGGCATGGTTTCAGCTGCAAGTCCGATGAACCGGTTCTCTTCCGGAAACAGATGCTCAATAACCCATTTGGCTTGATGGCATTCTTTGTTGGTATGCTCCTCATCAATGCAGTGCTGCTGATTCCGCCGCTGCGTGGTTTATTCAATGTTGCAGACCTGACCGGCTTGCAGTTCGCATGGATCTATGTACTCAGCATTACCTCTATGCTGTTGGTACAGATTGTCAAGTTCGTGAAAGGAATGATGCAACGCTCTGCCTCCTGAGAAAAAATAATTGTAAAAAAAATGTGAACTCCCTTGACAAACGAAATCAAAGTGCATATAATAAAACCATATTGAAATTCTTAGAGCAAAGGCAAGTAACCTGCTGAGCGGCAATCCAGAGAGTCAGGGGCGGTGGAATCCTGATATGCAAGCGGTATGGCGAATGGATTTGTGAGAAGCACAGGGAATCCGCAGAAGCGGTAGTAACTGTCGCCGTATGTCCTACGTTATCGGGATAAGAATATATCCGGTGCAAGTCCGGCGTATTCGAAAAGAGGGAAACAGCATTTTGTTTCTGAAATTGGGTGGCAACACGTTATGGAATTTTTCGCCTGACGTCCCATGGAAAGTGGGACATCAGGCGTTTTTTGTTTTTTATTGTTCCATTTTCAACAGATATCTTTGTACAGACAAGAAGAAACTTGTATCAAAACAGGAGGTTTTCTCTATGCTTACACCATCTTTAGAAGAAGTCAAGCAGCTTGCAAAACAATATAACACCATTCCCGTCTTCTATGACTTCTCCGCTGACAACCAGACCCCCATCAATCTGTATCGTGCTATGTCCGAAGGAGCAGAAAATGCCTTTATTCTGGAGAGCGTCAACAACGGTTTACAATGGGGACGCTATTCCTTCATTGGAGCCAATCCGAAGCGAGAAATTCAAATGCATGGCACAACTGCCTGCATTCTGGAAAATGGCAAGAAACAAACACAGATGGTCGATCATCCCATTCTGTTCCTAAAAGAACAGATGGCACAATACAATGCCCCCATTCTACCGGATGCCCCCAACTTTACCGGCGGTCTGATTGGATATTTCGGCTATGACACGGTACGCTATATGGAAAAGACCCTTGTCCATGTACCGGAAGATGATATTCATATGCCGGACTGTGATTTGTTTCTATATGAAGAACTGGTCGCCTACGACCACCTCAAACACAACGGTATTGTCATCCAGAATCTGCACACAGACGGCAATCTGGATGCCCAGTATGCAGCAGCTCTCTGGAGAGCAGAAGAAATCGCACAAAAAATCAGCTGCTACAATCCCACGCCCAAACCGACCATCAAAACTGGAACAGCAATTGTACACTCCAACACCACCAAAGAAGCCTATATGGACATTGTCAAACAGGCAAAGGATTATATCGTAAATGGTGATATTTTTCAAATTGTACTTTCCCAGCGGTTTGAAATTCAGAATCCGCCGGACAGCTTTGATGTGTACCGGAAACTCCGTGTCAGCAATCCTTCCCCTTATCTCTACTATTTCCACACTCCCACTTATGACGTTGCTGGTGCCTCTCCGGAAATGCTGGCAAGCGTCAAAAATGGAACGATTCACAATCGCCCAATTGCCGGTACCAAACCAAGGGGCAGAACCCAGGAAGAGGATACCCAGAATGAAGCAACTCTGCTCGCTGACCCGAAAGAACGGGCAGAACACACCATGCTGGTGGATCTGGGACGAAATGATGTCGGAAAAGTCTCCGAATTCGGCAGCGTACACGTCACACGCTATATGGTGACCGAACGGGCATCCAAGGTCATGCACCTTGTTTCCGATGTAGAAGGCACGCTTCGCAAAGACCTGACCGCACTGGATGCACTGATGGCGATTCTGCCAGCAGGAACGCTCTCCGGTGCTCCAAAAGTACGGGCAATGGAACTGATCGACCAGTTTGAGCCGAAAAAACGTGGTCTGTACGGCGGTACAGTTGGCTATCTGGGCTTCGATGGCAATATGGATACCTGCATTGCCATCCGCACCGTTCTCTTTACCAACGAAAAAGCATATGTACAGGCAGGAGCCGGCATTGTGGCAGATTCCGTGCCGGAAAATGAATACTATGAAACCGTCAACAAAGCACTCGCCATTATCAATGCGATTAAGGAGGCAACACAATGATTCTCTTTTTAGATAATTATGATTCGTTCACTTATAATCTGTATCAGTATATCGGCGAACTGTATCCGGATATTCAGGTTGTCCGGAACGATGAAATCACACTGGAAGAAATCGAAGCAATGCATCCGGATGCCCTTCTGATTTCTCCCGGTCCGGGCTATCCGAAAGATGCCGGCATCTCCATTCCTGCCATCCGGAAATTCGCTGGAAAAATGCCGATTCTCGGCATCTGTCTGGGACATCAGGCCATTGCAGAAGCATTCGGTGGAAAAGTGGTTCAGGCAGAACATCTCATGCATGGCAAAGCAAGCAATATTGCAATAGATACCCAGTCCGTTCTGTTCCATGACATGCCGCAGGTAATTTCCTGCGGTCGGTATCACTCTTTAATTGTAGAGGAATCCTCTCTGCCATCCTGCCTGCGAATCACTGCAAGAGATGAAAACGGACAGATTATGGCAATCGAACACACACAGTTCCCGATTTATGGTCTGCAATTCCATCCGGAATCCATTTTAAGCGAGGAAGGCAAGGAAATTTTAATCCGCTTCCTGAATCTGCTGCCGGGTGTCTCTCTTCCAACCAAAACACAGACCCCACAGCAGCCGAAAAAAGCCTTGCTGCCCTATGCAGAAAAAATTCTCAATGGCGGCGACCTCACAGAAGCAGAGGCATCCGCTGCAATGGATTTGATTATGAGCAATGCGGCAACTGATATTCAGATTGCAGAATTTCTGACCACTCTGCGAATGAAGGGCGAAACCATTGAGGAAATCACAGGTTTTGCAAAGGGCATGCGTGCCAAAGCAAAAACCGTTCCGAACTGCAAGGATGCGATTGACATTGTGGGAACAGGCGGCGACCGTTCCAATTCCTTTAATATTTCCACCACGTCTTCCTTTGTCATTGCAGCAGCCGGTGCAAAAGTTGCCAAGCACGGCAACCGCAGCGTTTCCAGTAAAAGCGGTGCCGCAGATGTCCTCGAACGGCTCGGGGTGAAAATTCAGACCACACCAGAACAGGCTGCAAACTGCATTCACGAAATCGGTATTTCCTTCCTGTTTGCCCAGAGCTATCACGGCTCAATGAAATATGTTGCAAAAGCAAGAAAAGAAATGGAAACTCGTACCGTGTTCAACATTTTAGGACCGCTTGCCAATCCAGCAGAAACAGACTATATCCTGCTCGGTGTCTATGATGACCATCTGCTGACCGTGATGGCAAAAGTACTGTGCGGTCTTGGCATCAAACATGCAATGGTTGTGCACGGCGAAGACGGCTTCGATGAAATTTCCATCTCTGCCCCGACGAAAGTCGCAGAAATCAAAGACGGTGGCATTTTTGAATACACCATCACACCGGAACAGTTTGGCTTGCCAATGGCGGAAAAATCCGAAATCATTGGCGGTACACCAGAGGAAAATGCACTGATTACACAGGGCATTCTTGCCGGAAGCATTCGGGATGCAAAGCGGAATATTGTCTTACTGAATGCCGGCTGTGCACTGTATGTTGCAGGAAAGGCAAACAGCATTGGTGAAGGTGTCGCTCTGGCTGCCGAAACAATTGACAGCGGTGCGGCACTGACAAAGCTGGAAGAACTCAAGGCATTCACCAATACCTTGGCATAAGAAAGGAACCATATGATTTTAGATGACATTGTTGCAAAACGAAAAGAGCAACTTGCAAGAGAACTGGCAGAAACCGACCGGCAGACCATGCGATCACTGGCACTGCAGACAAAACGGTCTGTTCTCTCCTTTCCGGATGCTCTGCGTACAGGACGGCTTTCCATCATTGCAGAGGTAAAGAAAGCCTCCCCCTCCAAGTCTGTCATTTGTGCAGACTTTCATCCGGTCGAACAGGCTGTTGCCTATGAGCGTGCCGGAGCAGATGCGATTTCCTGCCTGACAGAGGAACACTATTTTCAGGGCAGCAGCCAATATTTCCGAGACATTCGAGCAGCGGTTTCTATTCCCATGCTGCGGAAGGATTTCATCATTGACACCTATCAGATTGATGAAGCAAGAGTGATGGGAGCAGATGCCATTCTGCTGATTGCGGCGATTCTGGATGCAGAAACTATGCGGCAATTCTACCAATATGCCACGGAACTGGGTTTGCACTGCCTGTTTGAGGCACACAACGAGGCGGAAATGCAGCAGATATTGGACTGCGGTGCAAAAATCTGCGGTATCAACAACCGCAACCTCAAGACGTTTCAGGTCGATTTGGCAACCACACAGCGTCTTGCTGCGATGGTGCCAAAGGATTGCATTCTGGTTTCCGAAAGCGGAATGCAATCCCACGAGGACCTGAAAACCGTCCGGCAGTATGGTGCAGATGCCGTGCTGATTGGTGAAACCCTCATGCGAAGCGGCAATGTGGCAACTGCGATGCAAACCTTACGGGAGAATCTATGAAAATCAAATTTTGCGGAATCCGGCGATTGGAAGATGTTGCTGCCATCAATGTGTTACAGCCGGATTATATGGGAATGATATTGAGTGCCGGTTTTCGGCGAAGCGTACCGCTTTCTACCGCAAAACAACTGATACAGCAGAAATCCGCAGCGGTGCAGGCGGTCGGTGTATTTGTCAATGAAACAACAGAAACCATTTTGCAGATAACAGAACAGCTGCATCTGGATGAGATACAGCTGCATGGAGCAGAAACACCAGAACAGGTTCGGCAATTACAGCAAATGACGAACCTGCCAGTCTGGAAGGCACTGCGGATTGGCACAGCGGAAGAACTGGAAGCGGCTGCAACCTTTCCGGCAGATTGCCTCGTATTGGAGGGCAATACCGGAACCGCAGTCGGCGGTACGGGAATCTGTGCAGACTGGAATTTGTTTGCACAACGACAATGGCAGCGACCGTTCTTTCTGGCAGGCGGCTTAAAACCAGAAAATATCAGACAGGCGATTGCTATGGTACAGCCGTCCGGCGTGGATTTTTCCAGTGGAATCGAAGAAAACGGTGTCAAGTCACCAGATAAAATGAAACAAATTATTACCATCATACGAGGAGCGTAAAATCATGGGTAAAGTAGGCAGATTTGGGATGTTCGGCGGACAGTATGTTCCCGAAACCGTCATGAATGCCGTTCACGAACTGGAAACGGCATATGCAGAAGCAAAAGAAGATCCGGCATTCTGGGAGGAATATCGGCGGCTTTGCAGAGAGTATGCAAACCGACCGTCTCTGCTCTATTATGCAGAACGGATGACAAAGGACTTGGGCGGATGCAAAATCTATCTCAAGCGAGAAGATTTGAATCACACCGGTGCACACAAGATTAACAATGTACTGGGACAGATTTTGCTTGCAAAGCGAATGGGAAAAAAGAGAATCATTGCAGAAACCGGTGCCGGTCAGCACGGCGTAGCAACGGCAACAGCGTGTGCCCTGTTCGACTTAGAATGCGAAGTATTCATGGGAAAAGAAGATGTAGAACGGCAAAAGCTGAATGCCTATCGTATGGAACTGCTGGGTGCAAAGGTTCGCAGCGTGGACAATGGTACTGGCACACTGAAGGATGCCATCAACGAAGCCATGCGGGATTGGGTCACCAACATTGACACCACCTATTATCTGATTGGTTCTGTCATGGGACCACACCCATATCCGATGATGGTCAGAGATTTCCAGAAAATTATTGGAGAAGAAGCAAAACAGCAGTTACAGGAGAAAGAAGGCGTTCTGCCAGATTGCGTGGTTGCATGTGTTGGCGGCGGTTCCAACGCAATGGGTGCATTCTATGACTTTATTCCAGACAAAAGCGTACGTCTGGTTGGTGCGGAAGCTGCCGGAAGAGGCGTGGATACTGCTTTCCACGCTGCAACGCTGACAAAAGGCACACTGGGCATTTTCCATGGCATGAAGTCCTATTTCCTGCAAAATGAAGAGGG
Organism: Oscillospiraceae bacterium; assembly: GCA_016297675.1. Taxonomy (GTDB): domain Bacteria; phylum Bacillota; class Clostridia; order Oscillospirales; family Ruminococcaceae; genus Ruminococcus_C. The sequence continues at coordinate 1,431 of JAEDGE010000056.1, read as the reverse complement.
ACAGATTGCACCAGTCTTCTCGATTTCTGCTGGTCTGGACTATCCGGGCATCGGACCGGAACACGCCGATCTGTATAAAACCGGTCGGGCAGATTATGTTGCCATTACAGACGAAGAAGCCGTACAGGCATTGGAATATCTCTCGAAAAAAGAAGGAGTCATTCCGGCAATCGAATCGGCTCATGCTGTGGCAGCTGCCATGAAGATTGCACCGACCATGAAAAAAGACCAGATTATGATCATCTGTCTGTCCGGTCGTGGAGACAAGGATATGCAGCAGATTGCAGAATACAGAGGAGTGAAAATTGATGACTGAGAATAGAATTGACCGCACCTTACAGGCGTTGAAACAAGAAGGAAAAAAGGCTTTGATTCCATTTATTACCGCAGGACATGGCGGTTATGACCTGACAGAACAACTGGTTTTAAAAATGGAAGAAGCCGGAGCAAATATCATTGAACTGGGTGTTCCGTTTTCCGACCCGATTGCAGAGGGTCCCGTTATTCAGCATGCAAGCGAACAATCTTTGAAACAGGGAACCACATTGGCAGGCATTTTTGAATTGGTCAAGCGGCTGCGGAAGCAGACAGATATGCCGCTCCTGCTCATGATGTACCTGAATACCATTTTCTCGCACGGCACAGAAAACTTCTTCCGCACCTGCAAAGAAGTAGGCATTGACGGGGTCATTGTGCCGGATATGCCGTTTGAGGAGAAGGATGAGATTCAGGGCGATGCGGATAAGTACGGCATTCATAACATCAGTCTGGTCACACCGGCAAGCGAAGGCAGAACCCAGATGATTGCAGAGGATGCAACTGGTTTCCTGTACTGTGTTTCCTCGAACGGTGTTACAGGTATGCGGTCGAAGTTTCAGACCGATTTCTCATCATTCTTTGCACCGATTCATAAATATGCAAAAATTCCGTGCATGGTTGGCTTTGGTATTTCCAGCCCAGAGGCAGCAAAGCAGATGAGTCAGTACTGTGACGGTGTCATTATTGGCAGTGCGGTTGTCAATCTGGTGGAACAGTATCATTCACCGGAAAAGGTGTACGAATTCTTACATGACATTCGTACCGCATTGGATGCGTAAGGCAACCAATATTTAAAAGCCGACTGCCAGAAGCGATTGATTGGCAGAAGATCAACGTTTTTTGAAGACACGCCATTATTCAAAGGCAAATTCCTATCTATTAAATGGAAAATAGAATCCATTCTGATGATGCAATCACACAATGATTCCAAGAAAAAAGGACGTGATTTTATGGCAACGTGGTCTGGAATCCGACAGAAATTAGAAAATGATTATCTTGCGGCATCGCTGCGTGGGCATATTCAATATTACGCAACCTCCTATAGCAAAAGTCCTGACCACAATGGCAGAGCAGCGATTCGGTTAGATGGAAAGGAAATCATAAGCGGCTGCT
>JAEDGE010000226.1 GCA_016297675.1 Oscillospiraceae bacterium | reverse complement strand
GTGTAATGGCGATCGTACTGAAGGATGCCTGCTCTGTTCCTATGGAGATCATGGAAAAATGCTGCGAAGCAATCGATATCATTGCTGAATTTGCTGCCAAGGGTTCGACACTGGCAATCAGTGATGCGGGGGTAGGTGTTGCATTCTGCAAAGCTGCATTAAAAGGTGCCAGCCTGAATGTATATATCAATACAAAATCAATGGCAGATAAAGAACTGGCAGCAGAACTGAATGAAAAATGCGATAACATGCTGGCAGAGTATACAGTAAAAGCAGATCAGATCTTTGACAGTGTACTTGGAAGACTGAAATAGGAGGAGATAACCATGGCAAAACAGTTATTAGGCAAAGAAGTAACAGCTGCTTTAAATGAGAGAATTAAAGCAAATGTTGCTGCATGTCAGGAGAAAGGCGTAAATCCGACACTTTGTATTATCCGTGTAGGAGAAAACCCCAGTGATATTTCTTATGAAAAGGGTGCTACAAAGCGCTGCGAGACACTTGGTGTTGCCTGCGAGAAAATTTTACTTCCGGAAGATGTATCTCAGGAAGAAGTTCTGGCAACAATCGATAAAGTAAACAAAGATGATAAGATTCATGGCGTACTGTTATTCCGTCCGCTTCCGAAACATCTGGATCAGGCAGTGATCGAGAATGCACTGGCAGCAGAAAAGGATGTAGACTGTATGACAGATCTGTCCATGTCCGGAGTATTTACCGGTAAAAAGATCGGTTTCCCGCCCTGTACACCGCAGGCATGCATGGAGATTCTGGATCACTATGGAATTGACTGCACCGGCAAAAAAGCTGTTGTAATCGGCAGAAGCCTTGTAGTTGGAAAACCGGCTGCCATGATGCTGGTAAAGAAGAATGCAACTGTTACCATCTGCCATACCAGAACTGTGGATATGCCGTCAGTAGCAAGAGAAGCTGATATCCTCATTGTTGCTGCAGGCCGTGCAGGAGTCGTTGGTGCAGAATATGTAAAAGAAGGACAGACCGTGATCGATGTAGGAATCAATGTCAATGCAGAAGGAAAGCTCTGCGGAGATGTAGATTATGCTGCAGTAGAGCCGATCGTAGATGCCATCACTCCGGTACCGGGCGGTGTAGGAAGTGTTACCACATCTGTTCTGGTTGGTCATGTAGTGGAAGCTGCTATGAGAACTCTGTAAGAAATAAAAAGTGTATAAGGAATCCTGTGTTGAGGGATTCTTCATCTGCGGCGCATATCGGAATCGGATATGCGCCGATTTTTCTATAGGATGTGATTGCGTGAAAGAACAGAAAAGAACTCCATCATCCAGAGCAGCGCTTTACGGTGTATTGGTTGCCCTGGCCATGATACTCAGCTATGTGGAAACATTGATCCCTATCAATCTGGGAGTGCCCGGAGTGAAACCGGGGCTTGCAAATCTTGTTGTATTCGTATGCCTGTATCTTCTGGGAGCCAGGGAAGCTTTTTTTATTTCAATCGTACGAATCATTCTGGTGGCATTTACTTTTGGAAATCTGTCTGCGTTTCTGTACAGTCTGGGAGGAGGACTGCTGAGCTTTGGAGTGATGTGGTTTTGCAAGAGCAGAGATCTGCTGTCAAAAACAGGTGTCAGCATTGCCGGTGGTGTTGCCCACAATGTGGGACAGCTTACAGTTGCAGCGCTGGTTCTGGAAAATGCTGCGGTTTATACCTATTTTCCGGTACTGCTCCTGGCCGGAACTGTAGCCGGAACATTGATTGGTTTACTGGGAACGCTGATTTTAAAAAGACTTCCTCAAATGTAACAGAGGGAGAACAGAAAACCGGGATAGAGTACGTAGGTTTTTGTTGTTTTTTTGTTCAAAACGGATTATTATGAATACAGCAGCATAATCAAAGAGAGGAGGAAGATGATGAATCATAAGAAAAAGGGCATTCTTTTGTTTGCATTATTGGTGGTATTATTGTTGGCCACTATGTTCGGATCAGATACTGTTTATAATATGCTGAACGGGAAAACAACCGGTGCAAATGTGATCGAAACGAGTGCGGCAGGATTTGGCGGAGATGTAAAGGTTGCAACGACTCTTGACAGTAATGGAGCAATTGTGGATATAGCGATCCTGGACTGCAGTGCAGAGACTCCGGAGATCGGCCAGGCTGCAGCACCGGAAGTTGCAAAAGCAATCGTAGAAGCACAGAGTACAAAGGTAGATGGTGTATCCGGAGCAACACTTACCAGTAATGCAGTAAAATCTGCAGTCAGAGCTGCTACGGGAGAAACTGTGGAAGAGACAGAAGAGGATGTTACAGAAGCTGCAACAGAAACAGAAGCTGCTAAAGAAGCAACTGAAACAGAGACAGAAGCTGTTACAGAAACTGCTACAGAGGCAACTGCAACAGAAACGGAAGCTGTTACAGAGACAGCTGCAGAGACAGATGTATCAGAAACAGAAGCTCTTGAAAAAGCAGGTGCAGATGAGGTTGTGATGGATGCCAATAAGGCAGAAGGAGTACAGACCATCGAAATCAATGGAGAAGATGTACAGGTTGAGATCGTGACGGGAAA
>JAEDGE010000225.1 GCA_016297675.1 Oscillospiraceae bacterium | reverse complement strand
GTGATTGGTTCGATTCTACAGAAAGATATTGTAGAGGGGAAGCAGAAAAAATAGGAGCAGGCAGAAAACCCCTGAAAATGCAAAATGAATCAAACTAAATGACCGGAGAACGTATGTTCATCCGGTCATTCTCTTTCATATGGATGGTTTAGTGAATGCCCACTCGTTTATCTTGAAAATCTGCCAGCCGTGCATGATAGGCAGCAATGACCTCTTTTTCAAAGGCAAGCGGTATCTCTCGCCCCATCATTTGTCGCAGAAGCTGTTTTGTAAAGTAAGGGTTGAGAATCAGCATCGGACCAAGCAGATAGGTGCCGTAAAAATGATTTTTCTGAATCCCGTCAATGCGTGCCGTTTCACACATGGATGTGCCCTTTGTGACTTGTAAAAATGGTGTTTCTGTTTCCCCCAGTGTGGAATGTGTGAACTGGGCACGGAAGCCGACCATTTGCAGTTGATTATATGTGCCAAGCACCAGACTGTAAAAACGGTGCATTCGATCTCGTGTGGTGGTGATATCCAGCAGTCCCAGACATTCCGTCACACCGGTTTGCACATCTGTGATTTGTTTTCCGAATACTTCCATGGCATTGCCGGTTGCCAGAAAAAATGTACCGTTGGCAATACATTCTGCAATGCGTTCCCGATAGGGAGAAAGCCGTGCAATGACCGTACATTGTATGCGTTCTGACATCGGTCCGATATAAATCATGGATATAGGGTGCTTTATAAAATACGGTTCGTCATTCAATCCCGTATGGATGATTTTTGCGTTTGGCAGACATTGTTGCAGATACCGCAGATTGCCGGTATCACCGAACAGATTGCAGACTTCCGGATACAATGCTTCTATGATACAATCATTCATGCTTCTGCCACCTCCTGCAACTGCTGTTTGATTTGAGCCAGTGATTCGGTATTATATAGGTCATACAATATCATTAGTTTGTCAAACTTGTCCCACTGCAAATATTGTACAGTTTCTGTTTCGCTGGCACAGCAAACAATGCGGTTGCGGTCAATTCCAGCAATCAGTAGGCGAACCAGATAATCCATTGCTCGTTTTCCGCCGACGATAATTTGTACAATGTTGTCTTGTTTGAGAAATTCAAAATCGGTTTCATAAATCCAAGCAATATTTTCTGAGGTGCGGCGGCGGTCATAGAAGTCTTCCAGAATGAGAATGACTGCTTTTTTGCCGGATTCTTTCCGGACAAAGTCACATGCAGCAGAGCAGGCGATGGGATTTTGTCCCTTTGCCAGAGAGATATAAACTGGTTTTCCGTGTGAGGTGAGCGTATCATAGCGGGATTTTACAATTTCACTGCCCTGCATACAGGCAGTTGTTTCTTGTTCCGAAAGCCCATAGGTACGCAGAAAAGCAATGACTGCGGCAGAGTTGTAAATATCTGTAATTCTGTCATTCGGGATAGGATAATGCTCCTCTTTTCCATTATGCAGGATGGTGGCTGTGCAGTCTTCCACTGCTGTTACCTGATAATCTGCTTTTTTATTGCAGAAGCCGCATTTTGGGCAAACTGCCTGACCAATATGGTTATAGTGCCGGAACTGAAATTGTAGTCGAGTTCCACATTTTGGACAGTTCACAATGTCACAGACCAAACTGTCATTGGTCGGTACTTCATTCGGAAGCAGAGCAACGCCGAAATAAATATGCGGCTGTTCAGGGACAAGTGCACTGCTGATAAGGTCATCTGCATTGGAAATGAGTATGGTTTTTTTCGGAATGTTTCGGTTGAGAAACTCAAAAATAAATTCCGCATGCGCATTTCGTTTCATAGAATCCCGCTGCAAATTGGTACAAATAAGGTAATCTGGCTGCACATACGGCAAAATGCGTTCTGCACTGCGTTCATCCATTTCCAGCAGGAGGGTATCTGCGTATAGTGTGCCGTTCAGATTGGAATTTGCAAGCAACAGCGAAGCAATTCCCGTATCGACATTTCCGCCAAATGGGTTTGTGATCAGCGTGTCGCCTCTTTTTTTCAAAGCATTGCCAATGAGGTTGGTAACGGTTGTCTTTCCGTTGGTGCCGGTGACGACAATAACATTTTTTGGCATCTGAAATTGCGAAAGTAACTGCGGACAGAGCTTTAGGGCCACTTCGCCCGGTAGATTTGTCCCATTTCGTTTCATCAGATGCATTCCGTGAATCATGGCTTTTCCAACAAGGGCAGCCACATAGTAAGAAATGCATTTTTTCATGATGTTTTAATTCCCACTTTCTTGTTTTTGTTTTTGTCTTTGAAATGGCGTAGAAATGGCACCATCTCTCTGTTATTTTATCATAATGTGTCTTTTTTGTCAATCTATTTTCCGTGATTTTTCAACAATTTTATGAAACATGGTATATCGATTGAGATTAATCAATTGACACATAGATATATTTATATTTTGTATTTTTTATAAGTAGAATTTTATAATGATAACAGGAGGAGGTTTTTGTCTCCTCCTGTTATCAGGGACATTCCATTGCACGGAAATCCATTTTCGGATTTCTTTGGGAAAACTTGTCTGAACCGTCCGGCAG
>JAEDGE010000224.1 GCA_016297675.1 Oscillospiraceae bacterium | reverse complement strand
AGCCGGTACGTTCCACGGCGGTGCACAGGGCGAATTGCCAGCTGGTACGTTCCACGGCGGTGCACAGGGCGAGTTGCCAGCTGGTACGTTCCACTAAGTCTGTAAACGGACAACACAGGGAACAGCTGAAACGATGCGTTCTCTGTGTTGTTTCCGAATGAAAAACCATTTAATGAAAGGAAATATGCAATGCAAACCGAATTTTATACATATCTTGCACGATGTGGATTGCAAGCACAGCAATATCAATTTTCCATCTGTAGAATCTCATCCTATTATCGTATTTATCTTGAAAAAATACCGGATTACCGAGGCCGAAACCGAGATTTGCGAATTGTTCACTGCTATATGGATATTCAAAAGCGTCCGTATATCTGTTGGACAGAACCCATTCGCTCTGTAGAAGATGCAAAAAAAATTGCCCGTGCATGGGCAGACCGGACACAAAACTATATTTGTACTGGGATTTGCTTTTGAAAGGAGTAAAAAATGCCGGAATTTGAAAGGTGTTCTTATTTGACAAAAGACCGTTCTTTGGATATTGACTTTGTTTTTATGAACTGCGGAAGTGACATCGGCTGGAGAATCTATATCATCACGCCGATTGACTACAAAACAAGAAGTCGCCGCTCCATAGATGCACACTGGCTGAAAGAGTTAAACGAAACCTATCCATACATTTGCTGGAGTGAAAAAATTGAATCGTTGGAGGCGGCCAAAGAAGTTGCTGCACTTTGGAGTGACTGTACCGCATATTACATTCGGCATGGGGGAAATTTTCAAACCATTGCATCCAGAATATAGTATTTTTTTTACAATGCATCTTCAGGAAGAAGCGGCTTCTTGAAGATGTAATTTTTAGCCCATTCTGATACGACCCTCACTCCTGAAAGAATTAACCAGAAAGGAAATCTATGAAAAAAAGTAAAAAAATGTATTTTCCTCTTTACTTTTGTGCATCATTATGATAAAATATCAGTAAACAACCTGAATTTTATAGAAAATATACACATTTTAAAACGAAAGGAATTTTGCCCGATGAAACGATTTATTTTTGCCAACCCCTTTATGTCTCCTGGGAAACTGACCCCGGACCAACCTGAAAATCACAGTCAGCTTGCTTGCTTGAATCAAATTGACATTGCAGTCAGCTTTCCCATTTTGATTGTCTTAAAAAACACGGTGACAGCCGGAGAAACCGTCCATCTGACGATCATCAAGACTGTTGGACATGACTGCACCGAAAAGAATTACAAGACCTTTTTAGCGGAACTGGATGCCATCCGGTACGGCTACGACCTCTATGACCTGTATCGAACATATTACAAGGATCTTGAACAACCAAAGCAATTACAAACCAAATTAAAAAAGGAACGGAAAGACGGTAAAATAGATCCCGACTTTGTGGCTTGGCGGCAAGCGGAAATTGACCGCATCCATCAAGAACGGACGCCGTTGTTCTCCTATGAAATCGAAATCATTGAAACGCCGTACAATGAAAAACCGGATACACAGGTTCGATTGCTGTTTCAGATGCTTCAGAAATTAGAGCACGCTGTGGATGAAGATATTTATGTGGATTTGTCCTTTGGTTCCAAACCCATCCCGATTGTGATGAATATGGCACTGACATATGCCTACCAGCACGGGGACGGGATTCTGCCAAAATGTATGAGCTATGCACAGTTTGAATACGACGGAAAGAATGTTTCCAAGCTCTATGACGTGTCCTCTCTACTGTTCCTGCAAAGTGCCATCATCAATTTGGAAAAATCAGACTTGGAAAATCCAATCGAAGCCGTTCAAAAAATGCTGCACCTGGATGATTCCGAGGAGGTGTAATAGAAGATGCCTGTAGAAATGCTCTCCCCTCTTCCAAAAACAGAATTGCCGCCAAAAGCAAAAAAAAGCAATGCCCAGAAGGATTGGCATCGAATTGAAACATGGGCAAACACGTTGTTGGAACATGAAACCGTCAACGATGTTCTGTCAATTGGACAAGCGACCAAAGAAATAGACATTGCATCTGCCCTTTGGGAGCGAACAAAGAATGCAAAAGGCGGTGATTATCTTTCAGATTGGAATACGTTTCAGTCTGTCTTTGCCACATGGAAAACAGCATTTTGTAAGCAGAATGCAAATCTGGCAAAACCGTCGACTTCTTTCTTTTCTGTTGTGGAAGCAGATTTGTTACAGCGGAATTTGACCAAGTATGAAAACGGGGATCATAGTCCGAATCGTGTGGAAATGCTGGTTTTTTATTTCCGGAAACTGGCTGGAAGAAATTTTTTGAAACAGACCACGTCTTATCAGTTATTTCCAGAGGAAAATACATGGACAGATGCCGAATTGACTGCCATCAAAGAACAGTTAGATAAGCAATTTTCCGATTGTATTCATGAATTAGAACCCGAACTAAAACAAGCTATCCAGGAAAAACATGAACTGCTGCAAGAATCAAAAAATGATGTGCTTTGGTGGCTGGCAGATGCTTGTGTGCAGAATATAGATTTTTCTAATATTTTAAATATCATTATTTATTATTGCTATGATATAAATCCAGTCAATCCAG
>JAEDGE010000055.1 GCA_016297675.1 Oscillospiraceae bacterium | reverse complement strand
AGTGTCATCCGCCGAATGGCGACTGCGGTCAAGCTGGCTCCCTCTGCGAACCACGCAAATCCGCGTTCGGATTTCTTAGGGAAACCTTTTCTGAACCGTCCGGCAGATTCGCTCCGCTGTCTGCCTGTGTCCGCTGTCCGCCCTATTCTGTACGCCAACTTGCAGTCTGACAACGCGAAATTTCTGTATTTCGTACCGTTTTGTTTCATTAGAAGGCGGACAGCGGTATCTTGTTTCTCATCCATTGACCGATTGCAACTCATTTCTTTGCAAGGGGGGCAGCTTGCCCCCCCCTTTTTAGAGGATGCCCTCCCCCTTTGTCGGCTACGCCGACATTCTTGCCCAACCCTTTTGTCAGCTTCACTGACATTTTCCCACGCAGTGGGAAATCACCCACACTGTGGGGAATCCCCCTCGCCAAGCTGAATCAGCTTGACCATAGTCGCCTACGGCGTATGGCAGCCCATTTTTCGTGGGAAAACATACAAAATGCATGCTTATGAAATATTTGAAAAAACTTTTGATTCCAACTGGAAAGGAGTAATATGGCGAAATTAAATAAAAAGGGTGTTTCAATTCTACTGGTTATTTTAGTAATTGCCTCTTTAATCAGCTTAACCATGTTTTCCTGTACCGTTCAAATGGCACAGAACGACACTTATGTAGATATGAGTGAGGCACATTTGCTTCAACTGGAAACACCCTCTGATGAAGATCCAGCCATGATTGTGCATACTTCTGTGGGAGATATTACTGCTGTCCTTTATCCAGAGGCTGCACCAAACTATGTTGCACAATTTACAGAACTGGCAGAAAAGGGATACTATGACGGGACTTATGTTTACGAAACGCAGGACGGTGCATATTTTCGTGCCGGCAGTCCGAATGAAGATGGTTCATTGGATGATCAGCTGGATGAAAGCCGTCAAAAAGTGGAAACGGAACTGACCGCGGATCTGTGGTCATTCCGAGGAGCATTTTGTGCACTGGTTACAGAAACGGAAAATAATTTCTTTAAGATGCTCTTTGGAAATAATGCCTCCTATTGTGGAACACGCTTTTTGGTCTGCAATTCCATTGTATTCGATGAGGAGACCAAGGAACAAATGCAGGAAACAGACGAAAGTGCGGCAGCGGTTACAGATGCTTTCCTGAGCTGGGGCGGTGTGCCGGATTGTTCCCAGCAGATGACCATTTTTGCACAGGCATATGGGAAGGAAAGCTTTGAGGTCATTGATGCGATTTCTAACAGCACCCTTTCTGAAGAATCCATTTGCATTGAAAAGATTGAAATCACCAATTGGGGCAAAACAAACAAAGATACGTTTGTACCGGAAAATAGTGTCTGAACATCTTGTAAAAAAACGTGAATAAACCGGAAAAGTTTTCTTGTTTTGTGCGGCGTTGTGACGAAAGTAAAATCGTTTTTCAAAGGCTTTCCGTCAAATATGACAAACAAGCAGAAAAAAACGGCATGGCTACTTTACAAGCCTTAAAAAATCGTGTATAATAAAGGGTGTTCTTATGTAAACTATGTGTAACTGACGAGCGGTATTGGACAAACTGAGGTGAGAATATGAAACGAATCCCTGCATTGCTGCTAAGCGGTGTATTGCTGTTGGAAGGGCTGACAGGTTGTGCCAGCAAACAGGAAACAGCAGCAGTAAAAAATTTTACTGCACCGGAAAAAGGGGAAGAATTGGTTGTCATTCAGGTAAAAGATTATGGTACAATTAAAATAAAAGTATTTTCTGATCTGCTGCCGGAAGCATGTGAAAATTTTGTCACACATGCGAAGGAGGGCTATTATAACGAACTGCTGTTTCACCGTGTGATTGAAAACTTTATGATTCAGGGCGGAGATCCAAAGGGAAATGGAACCGGCGGGGAAAGCATCTGGGGCGGCAAATTTGACGGCGGTACCGATCCTTCTCTGATTCATGTGCGAGGGGCTGTTGCCTATGCCAACAACGGCGGAACGGATACGGACGGCAGCCAGTTCTATATTGTCACCGGCGGTTCGGTATCGCTGGAGACACTGGAAACATATGAGGAGCATGGCGACGGCTCTTACACCAAAGAACAGAAAGAACTCTATACCACAATTGGCGGTGCACCGTGGCTGGATGGAAACTATACGGTGTTCGGACAGGTTGTAGAGGGATTGGATGTTGCCATTGCCATTTCAGAGATCAAAGATAAAAACAGCGACAATAAGCCGTATACTTCTGTTGTCATGGAATCCGTGACAGTGGAACCGTATGACGGCAGTGAACTGCACTGGTATGCTTCGGGGGATGAAACATCAAATGATGCAGCATAGAAAAAATCAACAGTGCAGTCCGTTTGCGGCTGCGAGAGAAATAGAGAAAGATAAGCCGTATCAGATGCAAAAGGAGAGAATAAAGTGGATAAATTTGTAATTCATGGCGGACACCGGCTTTCTGGTGAAATCGAAGTCAGCGGAGCAAAAAATGCAGCGGTTGCTTTGATTCCAGCGGTCTTGCTGTGCGATGAGCCTTGTGTATTGGAGAATGTACCGGAAATCAGTGATGTTTCCATCAGCCTGCGGATTCTATACGAGATGGGGGCAAAGGTAGACTATCTCAATCGGACAACCGTTCGGATTTCCACAGTTGGCTTGAAAAACTTCTGTGTGCCATATGAAAGTGCCAGAAGAATGCGGGCATCCTATTATTTTCTGGGGGCACTGCTTGGAAAATTCGGAAGAGCAAGGGTTTCCATGCCGGGCGGATGTCCGCTGGGAGATCGTCCGATTGATCAGCATCTGAAAGCATTTGCAGCACTGGGAGCAAAGTGTAATATTCAGCATGGCATGGTGGACTTGGTTGCAGAAAAACTGACAGGCAGTCAGATTTACTTAGATGTGGTTTCTGTCGGAGCGACGATGAATGCCATGCTGGCAGCTGTTCGGGCTGAGGGGTTAACGGTCATTGAAAATGCAGCAAAAGAACCGCATATTGTAGATCTTGCGAACTTCCTGAACTCCATGGGAGCGGACATCATGGGAGCCGGAACCGATGTGATTAAAATTCGAGGCGTACAGCATTTGCATGGCACCACATATTCTGTGATTCCGGATCAGATTGAAGCCGGTACATTCATGATTGCAGCAGCGGCTACACATGGGGATGTGCTGGTAAAGAATGTGATTCCAAAGCATTTGGAACCGATTACGATGAAGCTGCGGAAAATCGGTGTGAATGTGGAAGAATTTGACGACAGTGTGCGGGTTTGGGTAGATGGTCCGCTGGTACGGACAAATGTCAAGACCATGCCACATCCGGGATTCCCAACAGATATGCAGCCGCAAATTACAACGCTGCTGACACTGGCAGAAGGAACCAGTATTATCACAGAAGGGGTCTGGGAACAGCGATTCCGGTATGTGGATGAACTACGGCGAATGGGTGCAGATATTTCTGTCGATGGAAAAGTAGCAGTTGTAGAGGGCACTGGAAAGCTGACAGGTGCACCGGTGAAGGCATGTGATTTGCGTGCAGGAGCTGCATTGATTATTGCAGGTTTGGCTGCACGAGGTGTCACAGAAATTGAAGACATCTATCATATTGAACGTGGTTATTCTTGTTTGGATGAGAAGCTGCGGCAGGTTGGTGCAGAGATTGAAAAAGTCTCCACACCCGTTTCCACACTGCGGGAAGCGTTGTAAGAAAATAGAAGGGTGCGGTTTGACAGAGCAAATGAGCAAGATTTGTTCTGTGTGACCGCAGCCAAAGCAGCTGCCCTCTTTTTTCAGGAAGAGGGCATTTTTTTGATGAACAGATGAGAAAAGCAGCAAGAACAGCTGTTTTTTGAAACAAGACGAAGGATGAAACTTCTATGGCAAAATTTTACTCTCTCTTTAGTTCCAGTTCTGGCAACGCTGCCTATCTGGGCAATGAAAAAGCTGGGATTCTCTTTGACATTGGTGTTTCCTGCCGAAGGCTTTGTGCAGCACTGCGAGAGCGTGACATTTCTCCCGAAGCGGTACAGGCAATCTGTATCACACATACGCACAGTGACCACATTGCTGGACTGCGAGTTTTTTTGAAGCAGCATCCTGTTCCGCTCTGTGGGACGGCGGAAACGTTGCAAGAATTGGCAGAACAACTCTGTATAGATGTACCTTTGATTCCCATGGAGCAAACGCAAATCATTTCCGACAACTGGGAAATTACGCCCTTTTTGACCCCACATGATACCGCAGGCAGCTGTGGATATCGTGTCCATACAGCAGACGACCGTACTTGTGCCATTTGTACGGATTTGGGGGAAGTGACAGAAGCGGTTCGGAACGGTGTACAAGGCTGCGATTTGGTATTATTAGAGTCCAATTATGAGGAATCTATGCTGAAAAACGGTTCTTATCCGGCATTTTTGAAGGCACGAATTCGAGGGAAAAAGGGACACCTGTCCAATACCGATAGTGCTGCCTTTGCCAGAGAACTGGTGGAAACTGGTACGACAAGGCTAATTTTGGGACATCTGAGCCAGCACAACAATACGCCGGACTGTGCGGAACAGGCAGCCTTGTCTGGTCTTTCAGGCATGCAGCGGAATCGGGATTACATCTTGCAGGTTGCTGCACCGACTGGATTGGAAAAGGCGGTGATTTTTTGAGATGCAGCTGGTACAGCTTTTAACATATGGCAAGCTGAAAGAACCGTATTTGCGGGCAGCTTGTGCGGAATATGAAAAACGGCTTTCTCGTTTTTGTAAATTGCAGTGTGTGGAGTTGGAGCCGGTTTCGCTGCCGGAGCGACCATCTGAAAAAGAGATTGCAGCAGCACTGGAAAAAGAGGCACAGCCGCTGTTGAAACGAAAAAAAGGCTTTACGATTGCGATGTGTATAGAGGGGAAACAGATGGACAGCCCGCAGTTTGCAAAGCTGTTGCAGCGTGCTGCTGTGCAGGGAGATGCGGCAGTCACATTGCTGATTGGCAGTTCTTATGGATTGGCGGAATGTGTAAAGCAGGCGGCAGATTTGCGGCTTTCCATGTCAGCGATGACGTTTCCGCATCAATTGGCGAGGGTGATGCTGTTGGAGCAGATTTATCGAGGCTATCAGATTTTAGGCGGCAGTCCCTATCACAAGTAAATGAACGTGCGTTGGATGAATCAGTTTTATCCGCCGCAGGCAGACAGCGTAGCAATTCTGCCGTTGGGATTCAGATCATTTTATTTAGAATATGTCCTTTAGAGGGGCAATTCCTTATTTTATGTGAGGTGTTTTTTATGAAAGAAACAGCAATGACCATTGCCTATGCAGTGGGACGGAATTTGTATTTAAATTTGACAAATCGTTGTCCCTGTGCCTGTACATTCTGTATTCGCACGATGGGGGATACTGCCTATGGTTCTGATCCATTGTGGTTGGAGCACGAACCAAGTTGGGAAGAAGTGAGAGCTGCACTGGATGCCATAGATGTCTGTGCTTATGACGAGGTCGTTTTCTGTGGATTTGGAGAACCAACAGAGCGGTTGGAGCTGCTCTGCCAGACGGCAGATTATTTGAAGCAGGAACGGGGCGTCCGTTGCATTCGGCTGAATACCAATGGGCTTTCGGATTTGCTGCACAACCGGAAGACGGCACAGGATTTACAGGGACGGGTGGATATTGTTTCCATTAGCCTGAACGCTGGCACGGAAGAAGAATATGTAAAAGTGACTCGTCCGATTTACAAGGAGGCAGCGTTTGCCGCTTTGCAGCAGTTTGCAGCCGACTGCAAGCAGTATGTCCCACAGGTGATGTATAGCGTCGTAGATGTACTGCCGAAAGAGCAGTTGGAAGCTTCACAGGCACTGGCAGACCGGCAGGGAATCCATTTGCGTGTACGGAAATTTGATACATGATGGGTAACGCTGCGATAATAATACCATAAAAAAGTCGCATCTGGTTTTCGAATCAGATGCGACTTTTTATTTTTGCCCATAACTTAAACGCATGGATTTTTATGTATAAATCACTTTCCCTATTCATCATAATATTATCTAATCTACAAATAATATGGAATTAAATTCTGATTTATTTTATTATTCATTGAGAATTAGAGCCATTAAATAAAATTCTGAGCAAGCCACCGAGCAACGCCATCTTCCTCATTCGATAAAATAATATCTGTAGCGTATTTTTTTAAATCCTCATGAGCATTTTCAACTGCATAACTTTCGTCAGCCAATTCAAACATATCGATATCATTTTTTCCATCGCCAAAGGCAACTATTTTTTCACATCCTAATAATGATTTTAATTGTCTGATGGCATTTGCTTTTGAGGCGTTTAAAGGCATCATCTCCAGCCATTGTTCGTTTGTATATATATCTGTCTGATAGACACAGTGAAATACATTCTTATATTTTTCATACAATGGTTTCAGTTTGTGAGGTGCATCGATACAAGTGATATAGAACAGGTTTCCTGATCTCAGCTCCGTAACTGCGTTTACTGGATTCGTACGAACATCCCCTTTTCTACTATCAAGAAATTTCTGCATTCCCTTTGTACACAATTCCGGTACAAATGAAAATTTCTCTTTTCCGTCTATATATGCATACACTATGGGATAGACTTTATTTTTAAATAAGTCATCTAACACTTCATGCACCGAAGCGTCAAAATAGTTTGTAATTAAGATATTTTTCGTTGCGTTATCTATCACAAATGCACCGTTGTATACAATGAGCGGAATTTTTGCAAGAATTCCCGCAGTTGCTTTTTGAGCAGTGATCAAAGACCGAGCAGTTGCATAGGAAAAAAGCATCCCTCGTTCCGTCAAATCATTTATCACACTATTTGTAAAGCTTGAAGTTCTCTCATTGTTTCTTAATAATGTTCCGTCCAAATCGGATACATATAAAGTTTTCATACGTCACCTGCCATTTCTGCACTGGATTGCATCAGTGCTTTTCTTGTTCCTCCAACGGTAAAATCATTTGCTGATATGGCAACACCTGATAACCCATTTTCTGATAGAGTGAAGCAGCCCGTTTATTTTCTGGTTCCACTTCTAATCGCAGTTGTTTTGCTTTGCCCTTCCATTCTGCTGCTACAAATTGCAGGAACTGCCTGCCCAGTCCATGAGAGCGAAACTGCGGACGGACATAGAGACACTCCACCCAGATTACCAAACCGCCGGCTTCCTGCTGCATCATTTTATTCAGCACCGCAAATCCAGCAGGCTGATCATCTGCTTCTAATAAATAACCAAGCAAATATTGATCAGAACGCAGAATTTCCTGTAGGGTTGCAATATGGTGTTTCGATGGAACAGGATGCAGAACAGCGGACGAGTGAAAAAATTCCTCACACATCTCATAAAAAACATTTGCATCCTCTGCTGTAAGCTTACGAAATGACATGGAAAACCTCCTGTACATCATTTTTAGATCACAATGATTAAATAGCAGTCCTTATTTTTGCAGTGGGATTGCACTGCTGATTGCCTGATACATCTCCGGTCTGCGGTCACGGAACAATCCCCATTCCAACCGGTCTTTTTGGATCTCATCCAAATCAAATTCCGCTGTTAGTACACAGTTCAAATCCCGCTTTGCCTCTTTGATAATTTCTCCGGTATGGTCTGTGATAAACGAAGAACCGTAAAAGGTCAGTTCTGACTGCTGATACTGGTTTTCTCTGCAAGGAATGACGACTTCTGTGCCTGTGCGGTTTGCAGCAATCACTGGCATCAGGTTTGCAGCGGCATGTCCCTGCATACAACGCTGCCAGTGTCCGGAGCTGTCCACATCCAATAGCGGTTCGGAACCGATTGCCGTTGGGTATAGCAGCAGTTCTGCTCCCTGCAATGCCATGCAACGTGCCGTTTCGGGAAACCACTGATCCCAGCAAATCCCGACACCAATGCAGCCATATGCGGTATGCCATACCCGAAAACCGGTATCACCGGGTGTGAAATAGAACTTTTCCTGATAAAAATGGTCATCCGGAATATGCGTTTTTCGGTAACAGCCTAAAATCGAACCATCTGCATCCAGCATCGCAATGCTGTTAAACGTATTGTTCCCAGCACGTTCATAGAAGCTGATGGGCAGGACAACGTGCAGTTCTGCTGCAATTTCCTGAAACATCTGCACGGCTGGATTTTCTGCCAGTGGTGTTGCATAGCTGTAGTAATCGTATTGTCGTTCCTGACAGAAGTACTGCCGTTCAAACAATTCTGGCAGCAAAATAACATTTGCCCCATCTGCGGCAGCTTGCCGTACCAGACGATTTGCTGTCTCTAAATTTTCCTGTACATCTGGACTGCATGCCATTTGTACGGCTGCTACTGTTACAATTTTCATGTTAAAAACCCCTTTTTCTGATTTCAATTTTTTGGAATCTGCTGTGTAATACAGTGAATATTTCCACCGCCGATTAAAATCTCTCTTGCAGCAATCGGGACAATGTTTCTGGTTGGAAAACAATTTTGCAGAATTTTGATTGCTACGGCATCCATTGGGTCATCAAATTGCGGTACAATTACAGATTTATTGGAAATATAGAAGTTGACATACGATGCCGCCAGCCGTTCTCCCGGTGTTCGGGTGGGTTCACCGTCCCAGAAATCCAAACCCATACACTCTTCTTCTGTCATACAAACTGGCTTTGCAGGAATCGGCAGCTTCTGCACCTGTATGTGTCTGCCTTTGGCATCCGTTGCCTGTTCCAGTACATCCAGACAGGCTTGGGACAGTGCATACTGTGGGTCAGATTTGTCGTCCGTCCATGCAAGTACGACCTTTCCGGGTTCAGTGAAAGCACAGATATTGTCCACATGTTCGTTGGTTTCGTCCTGATAAATTCCCCTCGGCAGCCAGATGACAGTTTTTGCTCCCAGACAGTCGCAGAGCATCTCTGTAATCTCTGCCTTTGTCATCTGCGGATTTCGTCCCTTGCTGAGCAGGCAGGCTTCTGTTGTGAGAATGGTTCCCTCGCCGTCGCTGTGAATGCTGCCGCCCTCTAAGATAAAATCTCGCATGGAATAACAGTCGCATCGAAACAGGTCACAGACTTTTCGGGCAACGTGGTTGTCATTGTCCCATGGGAAATATAAACCGTCTGTCAGACCGCCCCATGCGTTAAAGCCCCAGTCAATGCCACGCCGTCTGCCGTCCGGATGCAGGACAAAGGTGGGGGCAGTATCTCTTGCCCAGGCGTCATCGGTGGTACACTCAACCAGACGGACTTCCGGCGGCAGCATGGCTCTTGCCGTTTCGTACTGCTGATTGCTGACCAGCATGGTGACTTCCTCGGATGCAGCGATGGCAGCTGCAATTTTGACAAAGGCGTTTCGTGCAGCATAGGCACCGTTTCGCCACGAATCCGACCGTTCCGGCCAGATCATGATACAGCCGTCATGCGGTGCAAATTCTGCCGGCATAAAAAAGCCGTCTGCCTTGGGCTGCGTGTGTAAAATGTGCATGATCCGTTCCTCCTTGTATGCGTGCGAATTTCTTCTTTCATTATACAAGGGAAGCCGATGGCTGTCAACCCTGCGGAGAGAGAATTGAAAAATATAGTTATATATAAGTATGTTAAAAGTAAGCTAATGAAGAATTTAGAAAATTATTTTTTTAAAATGTTACGGTTGTTTATCATGAAGGGGGGATTTGTGTGCACGCAAATCCATGTTCGGAGTTCTTTGGGAAACCGTTTCCGAGCCGTCCGGCGAATCCGCTTTGCTGTTCGCCTATGTCCGCTGTCCGCCTTATTCTGTACTCCAGTTTGCAATCTGACGGTTCTGAATTTCTGTTGTCCACGCTGTTTTGTTTTTTCAGGATGGCGGACAGCGGTAGCTTGTTCCTCGTTCATTGACCGACTTCAACTCGTTTGCTTTGTTAAGGGGAACAGCTTGTTCCCCTTAACAATCCCCTCCGCCAAGCTGAATCAGCTTGACCATAGTCGCCTGCGGCGTGCAGCCGTTTCCCGCCCTTGAGGGCATCCAAATGCTTCATCTATTTCATAAGGGAACGGTGGGTGGGCTGTCAGCGGCGACTCGCCGCCTGTGGCGTGCAATGAATCCCACTATTTATGAATTTGCGTGGCTTGTGCAAAATTTTACTTGCATTGTCTACAGCGATATGGTACAATAATCCTATACAAATTTATCGAAATCAAAAAGGAGTATCATCCCATGCAATACGGATATTTTGACCTTGCGAACAAGGAATATGTCATCACCCGACCGGACACGCCGTCCGCTTGGGCAAATTACCTCGGTTCACCGGAATACGGTGCGATCATTTCTAACAATGCCGGCGGTTACAGTTTTGTAAAATCCGGTGCCAACGGCAGAATTACACGCTATCGCTTTAACTCCAATATGGCATTGCCGGGGCGGTATATTTACCTGCGGGACAACGAGACCGCTGATTACTGGTCGGCTTCCTGGCAGCCGGTCGGCAAGTCGCTGGACACTTATAAAAGCACCTGTCGGCATGGTACCGCTTATACGGTTATTTCCGCAGAATACAGCGGCATTCGCTCTGATGTGACCTATTATGTGCCAGACGGTGCAACCCATGAAGTTTGGCGTGCTGTGATTACCAATCAGAGTGACCGCCCCAGAAAGTTGTCTGCATTCGGCTTTGTAGAATTTACCAACGAGGACAATTACGAACAGGATCAGGTCAACTTGCAGTATTCTCTGTTTATCTCCCGTACTGCATTTGAAGGCAACAAAATCATGCAGCACATCAGCGAGTACAGTAAAGAAGATGCCACCAGCCGCTTCTTTGGCATGGTAGGGGCACCGGTTACTGGTTACAATGGAAGTCTGGAACATTTTATCGGTGCTTACCGAACCTATTCCAACCCGATTGCAGTGGAAAGCGGCAAGTGTGATAATGAGTTGAACTACAATGCCAACTCCTGCGGTGCTTTGCAGACAGAATTGACGTTGCAGCCGGGCGAATCTAAGGAATTGATTTTTGTATTGGGCAGAAAGACCAGCGAAGAAGCAGATGCCATTCTGCACACCTATGAAATCGCTGGCAAGGTGGATGCCGAAGTAAATGCGCTCAAGCAGTTCTGGCATGAAAAGCTGGAACACTTCTCCGTGGAAACGCCGTCCGAAGCATTCAATAATATGATCAACGTCTGGAACGCTTACCAGTGCTTTATCACCTTTATCTGGTCAAGAGCAGCGTCCTTCATCTATTGCGGTCTGCGGAACGGCTATGGCTATCGGGATACCGTGCAGGACATTCAGGGCATTATCCACTTAGATCCAGAGCTGGCAGCGGATAAAATTCGTTTTATGCTGTCTGCACAGGTGGATAACGGCGGCGGTCTGCCATTGGTAAAATTCACCCACAATGCCGGCCATGAAAATACTCCGGACGATCCGGATTATGTGAAGGAAACCGGACATCCGTCCTATCGGGCAGACGATGCCTTGTGGCTGTTCCCGACCATTGCAAA
Source organism: Oscillospiraceae bacterium (assembly GCA_016297675.1). Lineage (GTDB taxonomy): Bacteria > Bacillota > Clostridia > Oscillospirales > Ruminococcaceae > Ruminococcus_C. The sequence continues at coordinate 1,198 of JAEDGE010000055.1, read as the reverse complement.
GTATGTCGGCGAAAGCGGCAACAAGGCGTTTTATGATGAAGTAATCGTCTATGCAAACGGCGGCGAAGATACCGTTTATGATCACCTGAAGCGTGCGATTCAGTTCTCAATGGAACGGCTCGGCGATCACAATATGCCGGCTGGACTCCATGCAGACTGGAATGACTGTCTGCGGCTTGGCAAGAAGGGCGAATCGACCTTTGTTGCATTCCAGTTGTACTACGCCATGACGATGATGAAGAAACTGGCAGCAGAACGAAATGATGCGGTCTATGTTGATTATCTGGAAGAGGCACAGGCAAAGCTGGCAGCAACATTGGAAACCTGCTGGGATGAAGATCGCTTTATCCGTGGCATTCGGGAAGATGGTGTGATTGTAGGGGCAAAGAAAGACCCAGAGGCAAATATGTGGCTGAATCCACAGAGCTGGAGTGTCATTTCTGGGTTTGCCAGCAAGGAGCAGGCAGACACAGCGATGCAGTCTGTTGCAGAAATTCTGGACACCCCATATGGTGCCAAACTGCTTGACCCGCCGTACCGGCAGCATTACTTTGACGGTGCATTGATGCATATTTTCAATCCGGACACCAAGGAAAATGGTGGTATTTTCTCACAGTCACAGGGCTGGCTGATTTTAGCAGAAGCATTGCTCGGGCATGGCGATGCCGCATTCCGGTACTTCATGGAGAGTTCTCCGGCAGCGATGAATGAGAAGGCAGAAATTCGTGTCATGGAACCATATGTACATGGACAGTTTACAGAATCCTCAGCATCCCCTTATGCAGGACGGGCACATGTACACTGGCTGACAGGGACTGCATCGACGGTAATGGTCGGTTGTGTTGAAGGAATTTGTGGCATGCGTCCGGATGCAGATGGTCTGGCGGTTCGTCCATCCATTCCGGCAGAATGGGATGGCATGAAGATGCACAAATTATTCCGTGGCAAGCAGTTGGAGATTACCGTGCAGAATCCGCAGCATGTGGAGAGCGGTGTGGTATCGTTGACACTGAACGGAGAAACGCTGGAAGGCGATTATATTCCGGCTGAAAAGCTTGCAGAGTACAATGAGATTGTAGTAGTGCTTGGAAAGTAAGGAATCGAATTTCAAAAGATTAACATATATGAAATAGGGGAAGCGTTTGGATGCCCTCAAGGGTGGGAAACGGCTGCACGCCGCAGGCGACTATGGTCAAGC
>JAEDGE010000054.1 GCA_016297675.1 Oscillospiraceae bacterium | reverse complement strand
CCAAATCGCTGAATCTTTCCGATAAACGTATCCAACTCTTGCGTGGAAGGAAAAGATACCTTAATCAACATAGAATAAACACCCGTCACACAATTGCACTCCAACACGTTCGGACAACTATTGATAAATGGATAAAATTCCGCTTTCTGGTCTGCCGAAAGCTCTAAATTGATAAAAGCTGTAATATGGTAGCCCAGCTTCTGCCGATCAATAATGGTATTATACCCCAAAATAATACCTTGCTTTTCTAACTTGTCAATTCTGGAGGAAACGGCAGGTGCTGACAAAAACACCTTTGATGCCAGTACTTTCAGTGGTGCTCTGGCATTTTCCTGCAGCAGTGTAATTAACATCGCATCAATTTTATCCATAAAGAGTATACTCCTTTCCAAACGCCGCTTCTGCATAGGCAGAGCATAAATAAGTGAATCTTCAAACATAACCTGATTATAACAAAAAAAAATGTCCTAACATTAAATTCAAAATAAAACTTTTATGCTAACTTTCAATTTTTATTTTTTTCGGTTATGAATCCTATTTTTTGTTTGTTGCACCTCCTGTAAATTAGCAGAGAGGTACTGTTCTGTTTCTGTTAGTAAATTCATCACATAGCTTTCAGAAGCGTTTTTGATTTCCTCTGATGTTGCCTGTGCTTTGGTCACCATTTCCATAGCTCGTTCTCTGGCTTCCATCATAATGGTCTGCTGGGCAACCAGTTTTTTTGCCCGCTGTTCTGCCTCTTGCACAATCCGTTCCCCGTTGACATGTGCTTCCTGCATAATGCGGTCACAGTCAAATTCAATCAGCTTTGCCCGCCGGATTTCCTCCGGCTTATTCATTCGCATATCATTAATTAATTCCCGCATGCGATCCCCATCAATAATGACTTTATGGGAAGCAAAGGGAATGGGTTTGGCATGATCCAGAAGCTGATCCATTAAATCCAGAATTTCATCAATTTTCATGTCTGTAACTCCTTTGACAGGCGATGCATGATCTCATCATGCAGTAAGTCCGGCACAAAATGCCGAATATCCCCATGAAATGCGGCGATTTGTTTTACAACACTGGAGCTGAGATACATATTTTCTGTACAAGTAGTTAAAAAAATAGTCTCTGCACCATCATACAGCTTCTTATTGGCAAGTGCCATTTGAAACTCATATTCAAAGTCACTCACTGCACGCAATCCCTTTACAATCGCAATTGCATGTACATCCTTTACATAATCTACCAGTAATCCGTCTGAAATATCCACTTTTACATTTGGAAGATCTGTCGTGACACGTGTAATCATAGAAGCCCGTTCTTGTGGCGTAAAGCTTTCCTTCGACTTCATAATATTTTTTGAAACTAAAACGATCAACTCATCAAACAGCTTTGAGGCTCGGCGAATGACATCTAAATGTCCAATCGTGACCGGATCAAAGCTCCCCGGATACACTGCGATTCTTTTCAATTTTGCGTCACTTCTTCCTTATAAATGTATGTCGTCACAGCAATGCTGCCATAAAAACGGCTTTTCTTCTTCTGCCAGACAGAAACAGCTTCCGGCAGTTCCAATTCCCGTTCATGTTCACAGATAATTTTTCCATCTGCGACAACATGCTGTTCCAATAACCCCAGTATTTCCTGAATGGTATCATGCCGATACGGTGGATCCAGAAACACCAAATCAAACTGCACCGATGGCGACAAACTCTTTAAAAAGGCAGCTGCTTCTGTCTGTATCACTTCTGCCTGTGCAGTAAAACCAGCAGCAGCAACATTTTCCCGTATCACAGCGATCGCTTTTGGAGAATGGTCAATCAAATAGGCACGTTTTGCCCCCCTGCTCAGTGCTTCCAACCCCAACTGTCCACTACCGGCAAATAAGTCCAAAACGGTTGCCTGCGGCAAATCAAACTGAATAGAAGAGAAAATCGCTTCCTTTACCTTTTCTGTTGTGGGACGAACATCCATCCCCTCTAATGTTTTCAACCGTCTGCCTCGTGCCATTCCAGAAATAATACGCATGGTTGTTTTCTCCTGCCTCTCTGATTTCTTACATATTTTGCAAAAACATATATAATTCCATACTCACTGCATGGGAAACACCGGCAACCTTTGCCAATTCTTCCGGTGTGGCAGCCTTTAGATTCTCTTTTGTTTTAAAATATACTAAAAGCTTCTGGGCTTTTTTTACACCAATGCCTTTCACTTGTGTCATTTCCAGTGCATAAGAAGTCTTTTTATGATGACTTCGCATATAGGTAATGGCATAGCGATGTACTTCGTCCTGTATCTGCGTCAACAGATGAAACGCTGCACTGGTGCGGGAGAGTGCAATTTCACAGCCGTTTCCGGCAATCGCACGAGTACGATGTTTGTTGTCCTTTACCATACCATAAAGCGGAATATCCAGATGTAAAGATGCCAGTTCCGGTTGTACTGCATGCACATGTCCCTGTCCGCCATCCAGCAGAATCAAATCCGGCTTTTTACAGAACCCCTCATCTCCATCTTGTTCCACAAAATGAGCCAAACGACGGCGTAACACCTGCTGCATACACGCATAGTCATCCTGTCCACTCTGCTGATCCAATGAAAACCGCTTATAGGCTTTCCGATATGGTTTTCCATTCTGAAAAACCACCATGCCTGCAACAATCGTAGATGCGGCTAAATTGGAAATATCATATGCTTCGATCCACTCCGGCGTTGCAGAAAGTCCCAATGCCTGTTTCAGTTCTTCCAATGCCTGTACTTCTTTGGCAGTTCGTCCCATTTGCAGTGCAAGTGCTTCATTTGCATTGTTTTTGGAGAGCTGTAAAATATGCGCTGCCGTTCCACGCTGCGGCAGCAGCAGTTTCACACGATGTGCTGCACGCTCCTCCAGCATTTTCTGCATCAAGTCCTGATTTTCCAGTGGTGTCGGCAATAAAATGCAGCTCGGAATTTTTTGTCGCTCGTCATAATACTGCCCCATAAACGATTCCAGTAAACCAGAAACCGATTCCATTTGCTGAAAAAAATAAGTCTGCTTATCAAAAAGTCTTCGATTTCGATATAAAAGCAGAGAAAGACACTGCTTTCCATTACTTTCACTCACTGCCAATACATCTGCCTCTTTTATATCGGAATCGAGAATTTTTTGCGTTTCTCCGGCTTTGGAAATAGCAGAAATACGATCCCGCAAGACGGCTGCACGCTCAAAATCCAATCGTTCCGCTGCCGCTTCCATCTCCTGCTGCATCCGCTTGATCGATTCTGTGCTGCCATTTTTGATATAGGAAATCGCCTGCTGTATGATGTCCTGATAAACTTCTTGGGAAATATTCCCCCGGCAAAGTCCCATACACTGCTTGATATGATAATTCAGACAAGGTCGACCACGATGAAATGCAGCTGGAAACTGCTTTTGACAAGTTGGCAAACGAAAAACCTGATTGACCTCTTTTACAGTCTCCTTCGCAACAAATCCACTCATATACGGTCCCAGATATGTCCCCTTTTTCTCCTTTTTTTGTTCTGTTGAAAATCGAGGAAACGGCTCATCTGAGATATAGATATAATGATACCCCTTATCATCTTTCAATAAAATATTATATTTTGGCTGATGTTGTTTAATCAGACTGCATTCCAACACCAATGCCTCATATTCAGAATCTGTTACAATGAAATCGTAATCATAAACAGAGGAGACCATACTTGCCACTTTCGGGGTATGCTCCGCAGAAATCCGAAAATAACTGGTGACTCGATTTTTCAGATTTTTGGCTTTGCCCACATAAATAATCTCATCTGCCTGATTTTTCATCAGATATACACCCGGAGATGTTGTCAATTTCGCCGTTTTTTCCCGTAAATACGGTAATCTTGGATTCATAAAACACCTCCGGATTCGCAAATATCTCTGTTACTGTAATGCTTTTAATGCACGCTGTCCAATATCATGCCGATAATGTACATTTTTCCACTGAATGGTTTCTACACCTGCATATGCTTTTTGCAAGGCAGCCGGCAAATCTTCCGCAGTTGCTGTCACGCCCAATACTCTGCCACCAGCAGTCAGCAGTTGTTTTCCATCTTCTGCTAATTTTGTGCCAGCATGGTAAACCGTACAGCCGGCAATTTGCCCACCGTCATCCAGTCCGGAAATTTCCAGACCTGTTTCATACTTTTTTGGATAACCGCCGCTTGCCATGACGACACAAGCTGCACAGCCATCTTTCCATACAACCGGCAATTCTGCCAACTTCTGTTCGGAAATGGCTGTCATAATCTCTACCAAATCGGTTTCCAATAACGGCAATACAACCTGTGTTTCCGGATCGCCAAAGCGACAGTTGTACTCAATTACTTTTGGTCCGTTTGGTGTCAGCATCAAACCAAAGTACAAACAGCCCTGAAAAGGTCTACCCTCTGCTTGCATTGCCTGAATGGTCGGCAAAAAGATGGTTTCCATACAAGTATCTGCAATTTCCTTTGTATAATACGGATTCGGTGCGACTGTGCCCATACCACCGGTATTCAAACCCTCATCATTGTCCAATGCACGCTTGTGATCCATGGAAGATACCATCGGCACAACCGTCTTGCCATCGGTAAACGAAAGAACTGACACTTCCGGTCCTGTCAGAAATTCTTCCACAACAACCGTGCTGCCACTGTCTCCGAACATCTTATCTTCCATCATGTTCTTAACAGCCTGCTCCGCTTCTTCCAGATTCGCAGCAATGATGACACCTTTGCCCAGTGCCAGTCCATCTGCCTTAATGACAGTTGGAAATTGATTCTGCTCCCGAATATAGGAGATCGCAGCGTCTGCATCCTGAAAAATCTCATATTTTGCAGTTGGAATATGATATTTTTTCATCAATTCTTTGGAAAATGCTTTGCTGCCCTCTAAAATTGCAGCTGCCTTGTTTGGCCCAAATGTTGCAAATCCAGCTGCTTGCATCGCATCTACCATACCCAATACCAGTGGGTCATCTGGTGCTACAAATACCAAATCCACTGCCAGTTGTTTTGCCAATGCCACCATGCCATCTATATCCGTTGCCTTGACAGGAAAACATTCTGCATCCTTTGCAATGCCGCCATTCCCCGGTGCACAGTACAAAGCCTCTACTTTGCTGCTCTCCTTCAGCTTCCGGATAATTGCATGTTCTCTGCCGCCGCCGCCAACTACTAAAATCTTCATGGGACGTTTACTCCTTTCCGGCAAGCTGCTGCCGAAAAATCGGCAGCACTGCCCATTCTGTAATTAGTGATGGAAGAAACGAATCCCACAGAATGCCATCACCATGTTATACTTATTGCAAGTCATGATGACATGATCATCCCGAATGGAACCGCCCGGCTCTACAATATACTTCACACCGCTCTTATAAGCCCGTTCAATATTATCGCCAAATGGGAAGAATGCATCCGACCCCAGACAAACATCTGTATTCTGTGCCAACCATGCCTTCTGTTCCTCCTTAGTGAAAACTTCCGGCTTGACCTTGAAAATCGACTCCCATGCACCGTCCGCTAAAACATCCATATATTCATCTGAAATATAGACATCAATTGCATTATCTCTATCCGGACGACGAATGCCATCTACAAATTGCAGCCCCATTACCTTTGGATGCTGCCGCAGCCACCAGATGTCTGCCTTGTTGCCAGCCAATCTGGTGCAGTGGATTCTGGACTGCTGTCCAGCACCAATGCCGATTGCCTGCCCATCCTTGACATAGCAAACAGAATTGGACTGTGTATACTTCAAGGTGATCAGAGAAATCAACAGATCGTGCTTCTTGTCTTCCGGCAAGTCTTTATTTTCTGTTACGATATTCTCCAACATAGAATCATTGATATCTAAATTGTTTCTGCCCTGTTCAAATGTGACGCCAAAAACCTGTTTCTGTTCCAGTTCAGTTGGCTCATAAGCAGCGTCAATTTGAATAATATTATAAGTGCCCTTCCGCTTGGATTTCAGAATTTCCAATGCCTCCGGCTCATAGCCCGGTGCAATAATCCCATCGGAAACTTCTCTCTGAATCATTTTGGCAGTCGGTACATCACAAATATCAGACAGGGCAATAAAATCGCCGTAAGAAGACATTCTGTCTGCCCCTCTGGCTCTTGCATAGGCACAGGCAAGCGGTGATAATTCACCCAAATCATCTACAAAATAAATCTTTTTTAACGTGTCGGAAAGCGGTTTCCCAATGGCAGCACCTGCCGGAGAAACGTGCTTGAATGAAGTTGCAGCACAGTAACCCGTTGCCTTTTTCAGTTCTCGTACCAGCTGCCAGCCATTAAATGCATCCAGCAAATTGATATAACCCGGCTTGCCATTCAACACGGTAATCGGCAAATCACTGCCGTCCTGCATAAAAATTCTGGATGGTTTCTGATTGGGATTGCATCCATATTTCAGCTGCATTTCTGAAGCCATAAGTTTGTTCCTCCCGATTCTTTACTGATTTTTATTGATAATACGAGTCTCTGTTTCACCCGTTTCCAGTTCAATAAACCGCACAAACAGAGAAACCTTGTTCTCTGGATGCAGGCTTTCCCAAATTGCATTGGTAAAGGTATCAATATCCCCCTCCACAGCAACCTTTTCCGGCTCGCCTTCAAAACTTGGCAGTGGATTTCCATCGCCCTGATAAGTATGAATAAAGTGTCCAACGCCTGCAATCGGATTGGAATATGTGAACGTGTAACGCTGGCAGGAAGCCGGATCTCCATCTGCACTCTTCAAAATAGATAGTGCATACTGATAGCCGCCGTCCCGTTCGATGATACCAGAAATACGAGGGGTATAGTTTGGGGCATCCGGTTCAAATTCCCGAATCCGCAGAGATTCTTCAAAGGTTTTCCCTGCCTGCATCTGTTCATATACGGTATCCGTCTGGTCACCGTTTGTTACAATCGTAGTATTGCCCAATACCCGTACCGGTGCATAGATAATTAGACTTGGATCCACCATTTTAGATGGGTCAAATGCCTGTGTGCGAATGCCGTCTCCATCTGTCACAAAGACACGATTCCGGCTGTTTTCACTTCTGCCCATAATGAAATAAGCAGCCACTGCATACTTCCCATCCGCAGAAATGCCCAATACGATTCCTCTGCCCGGGTAGGCATTTTGTTTCAGTGCTTCAAAAAGATTCATGGTCTTCATAAATATGATTCTGCCTCTCTTTTTTTCAACGTTTTTCATTCATAATACTAACTGTTCCAGCAACTTGACCTGATTATTCACAACTTTCAATTTGTCGGCACAGAAAAGCCGGACTGCTTCTGGAAGCAATTTCCACTCTGCTTCTTCCATAATCCGTTTCTGTAATGTCTGCGGTGTATCATCCTCTCGCACGGCAACTGGCTTTTGCAGAATAATCGGTCCACCATCTGCCACTTCGTTCACAAAGTGAACCGTTGCACCAGAATATTTTACACCTCTCTGCAAGGCATATTCATGCACACGCAAGCCATAAAACCCTTCTCCGCAGAATGCTGGAATCAAAGAAGGATGCACATTGATAATACGGTTCGGATAAGCTGCAATGATGCGTGCATCCAGAATGGTCAAAAAACCAGCCAATACAATCAAGTCCGCCTGTTCCTCCTGCAAAGCTGCCAGCATAGCATCTGTGTAAGCAGAAAAATCAGAAAAATCTTTTTTCGCAATGACTCTGGATTTCACATGAAACTGTTCTGCACGCCGCAAAGCATAAGCATCCCCACGAGAGGAAATCACACAGGTGATTTTTCCTCCCGGAAAACCACCTGCCTGTTCTGCCTCCAACAGTGCCTGTAAATTCGTTCCGCCGCCGGAAACCAGTACAATAATCTTCTTCATCAGGCACCTCGTCCTTACTTCAAAATCACACCTTCATCAGAAGAAACCAGTGTACCCAGTACATATGCTTCTTCTCCGGCAGCTCGTAACACTTCCAATGCCTTATCTGCATCTTCCTGTGCAACACAAACCATCATACCAACGCCCATATTAAAGGTGTTGAACATATCGTGTTCCGGAATATTGCCTGTTTTTGCAATTAAATCAAAAATCGGCAATACCTTGACATCCTTCTTTTCAATCTGTGCAGAAAGTCCTTTCTTGAGTGCACGTGGGATGTTTTCGTAGAAACCACCGCCTGTAATATGTGCGATCGACTTTACAGTCACCTGCTCTAACAGTGCCATAATTGCTTTCACATAGATTTTTGTCGGCATCAGCAGGGCTTCGCCTAATGTGGTACCCAACTCCGAGAAATGGCGTGCCAGATTCTGACTGTTAACAGTGAAAACCTTCCGGATCAGAGAATAGCCATTTGAGTGAACGCCACTGGAAGGCAATGCAATTAACACATCTCCCACCTGCTGTGTATTCATGTTCAAGACTTTTTTCTTGTCCACCAGTCCAACTGCAAAACCTGCAACGTCGTACTCATCCTCTGGATAGAAGCCCGGCATTTCTGCTGTTTCGCCGCCAACCAGTGCACAGCCTGCCTGTACACAGCCTTCTGCGACACCAGAAACGATTTCTGCAACTTTTTCCGGCACATTTTTGCCCAACGCAATATAATCTAAGAAAAACTGTGGCTTTGCACCGCAGCAAATAATATCATTTACACACATTGCCACGCAGTCAATGCCGATGGTATTGTGCCGATCCATCAGAAAGGCAATTTTCAGCTTCGTGCCAACGCCGTCTGTACCGGAAACCAACACCGGATGTTCCATGCCGGTAACATCCAGCTCGTATAATCCACCGAAGCCGCCAATGCCAGTCAGAACATTGTCTGTCATGGTACGGGCAATATGTTTCTTCATCAAGTCCACTGCTCTGTAGCCGGCTGTTACGTCAACACCGGCTTTTTTATAGCTTTCTGAGTAGCTCTTCATTCTTTCTGATTCCTCCACGGCATTTATTCGCCGATTTTACTTTCAAATTTATCTTTTGGCATCTCCTTCGGAACGGAAATCGGATATTCTCCACTGAAACAGCCAGTGCAGAACCAATCTTCCTCCTGCAAATCCGGAGAAGCAAGAGATTTCACGCCTTTTAGGCTCAAATAGCCAAGGGAATCTGCACCAATATAGTCACAGATTTCCGGAATGGTCATCTGACACGCAATCAGATTTTCCCGACTGTCGATGTCCACGCCAAAATAGCATGGGTTGGTAAACGGCGGACAGGAGATCCGCATATGCACTTCTTTTGCACCGGCTTCCCGCAGCAAATTGACAATCCGTTTACAGGTTGTCCCTCTGACGATACTGTCATCTACCAGTATCACACGTTTTCCATTCACTACACTTTTCAGGACATTCAGCTTGATTCTGACAGAATTTGTCCGCATTTTCTGAGATGGCTGAATAAAAGTACGACCAACATAACGGTTTTTGACAAATCCAACTCCATATGGAATGCCGGATGCCATAGAAAGTCCCAATGCAGCATCCAAACCACTGTCCGGTACACCAATGACAACATCTGCCTCTACAGGATGCTCCTGCCAAAGAATCCTGCCGGCATTCAGCCGTGCGGTGTGGACACACGTTCCTTCTATAATAGAATCCGGACGAGCAAAATATACATATTCAAACACACACATGGACCGCTTCTTTCCACAGTGTGTCCGAATGGAACGTACCTGTGCATCATCCACCACTACAATTTCCCCCGGTTCAATATCCCGTTCAAATACAGCCCCAACGCTGTCCAGTGCACAGGATTCCGAGGCAAATACAATGCTGCCATCTTTGCAGCGTCCCATACAAAGCGGGCGAAAACCATGTGGATCTCTTGCCGCAATCAGCTTCTTCGGGGACATCACAACCAAAGAATAGGCACCCTTTAAATCATACATGGCATGTTCCACTGCCTCTTCAATGGATGCTCGCTTCAAACGCTGTTCCGTAATGGCATAGGAAATGACTTCTGTATCATTGGTCGTATGAAAAATCGCACCCTTCAGCTCGTACCGTTCCCGCAGTTCTCTGGCATTGGTCAAATTGCCGTTGTGTGCAATAGACATCGGCCCTTTAACATGCCGTACCACAATGGGTTGTGCATTAGAACGATTTGGTTTTCCGGTCGTAGAGTACCGAACATGACCAATCGAGATATTGCCATGTCCCAGCTTTTCCATATCTTCTGCCTTGAACACTTCCGGCACCAAGCCTAAATCTTTATGATGGGAAAAAACGCCTCTGTCATTTACGACAATGCCACAGCTTTCCTGCCCCCGATGCTGGAGTGCATATAAAGCCGCATAAGTCATTGCTGCAACATCTGTTGTCTGTGGTGTATAAACACCGAATACACCGCATTCCTCATGCAGTCCTGTCATCAACTTCCATCATTCCCTTCCGCTCCAGCAATAGGAGCACAGCTGACATTCTGGCTTCCCCACCGCCTGTACAGTGCCTTCCAGCGACTGAAACTCCAGCGAGGTTAGCTTTAATCTCCGGCAAATTTCATCCCGGAGCAGTTTGCCTCTTTCCGTATTGGAATTGCTGTATTCATGAATGTATTTTATTCCGTCAATGCCCTCGTTCTCATCAATAATCTGTCTTGCTATCAGTTCCAACTCCGATGTACTTCTTGAAAAATTGAGGTATTTGCAGCCATACATAATGGGCGGACATGCTGACCGCATGTGCACTTCTTTTGCACCATTCTCATAGAGAAATTCTACAGTCTCCCGCATCTGCGTGCCTCTGACAATGCTATCATCTACAAACAACAGCTTCTTCCCAGCAATCAAGTCATGAACAGGAATCAGTTTCATTTTTGCAACTTTATTCCGCATCGACTGACTGGTTGGCATAAAGCTTCTTGGCCATGTCGGCGTATACTTAATAAATGGTCTTGCAAATGGAATGCCGCTTCTGTTTGCATAGCCAATTGCGTGCGGGATACCGGAATCCGGCACACCACATACAAAGTCCACATCCGGCAGCTTCCCATTTTTGATGTCCGTTTCTGCCATGATTTCCCCATTTCTGGTTCGCATCAACTCCACATTGACCCCTTCATAGCATGCATTCGGATATCCATAGTATGTCCAAAGGAAAGTACAAATTTTCATCTCATCTGTACCTTCCTGCAAAATCTCATAGTGATCCTTTGTCAATTTGAGAATTTCGCCGGCTTTTAACTCATGACAAGTTTCATAGCCCAGCTTCTGATAGGCAAACGACTCAAAAGAAAAACAAAAGCCGTCCGACCGCTTGCCAATGAGAATGGGCAGCCGCCCCATTTTATCTCTTGCACAAATAATACTGTCCTCTGTCATAATCACCAATGACATGGTACCCTGTATTTTTTCTTGTGCATAACGAATCCCCTCTGTAAAAGAGGACTTCTGTGCAATCAATGCCGCAATCAAAGCACCGGAGTTGATGCTTCCGCTGCTCATGGTTTCAAAATTTGCACAGCCACTCGTCAGTAATTCTTCTGAAAGCTCTTTTGCATTGGTAATCACACCAATGGAACAGATTGCATACAAACCAAGCTGTGAGCGTACCATAATCGGCTGCGGGTCTGTATCGCTAATACAGCCAATACAGATATTTCCCCGCATTTTTTCGACATCCTTCTCAAATTTCGTTCGGAACGGAGAGTTTTCAATGCTGTGAATATTTCTCTGAAATCCCAGTGCCGGAGAAAATGCTGTCATGCCGCCTCGTCTTGTACCAAGATGCGAATGATAATCTGTTCCAAAAAATACGTCTGAAATGCAGTCATTTGCAGAAACTGCACCAAAAAAACCACCCATATAATTTTATTCTCCAAAAATTCTGTGCATAACTTCCTGATATGCCTCTTCTGTACCGCCCATATCTCTTCTGAACCGGTCTTTATCCAGCTTTTCATTGGTCTTTACATCCCACAAACGACAGGTATCTGGAGAAATTTCATCTGCCAAAATAATGGTGCCGTCTGCCAGACGACCAAATTCAATCTTAAAGTCAATCAGACGAATGCCAATCTTCAGGAAGAAATCTTTCAATACTTCATTTACCTTTCTGGTATAGGTCTTAATGGTAGTAATCTCTTCTTCCGTTGCCAGACCCAGTGCCAGTGCATAATCATCGTTGATGAAGGGGTCATTCAGTTCATCACACTTATAGCTGAATTCAATAATCGGACGGAGCAATTCCTTGCCCTCTTCGACACCCATTCTCTTGGAAAAACTGCCGGCTGCCACATTTCTTACAATGACTTCCAGCGGGACGATCGAAACCTTCTTGACTGCGGTTTCCCGATCGCTCAGCTCTTCTACCAGATGTGTTGGCACACCAGCTGCCTCCAGCTGCTTCATAATATAATTGGACATTTTATTGTTGATCACACCTTTGCCAACAATGGTGCCCTTCTTTTCTCCGTTAAATGCAGTCGCATCATCCTTGTAATCTACGATGACAACGCCTTCCTGATTGGTAGCATATACTTTTTTTGCTTTGCCTTCATACATCTGTTCTTTTTTTTGCAGGTTTTCCATCACTGTTTCCTCCATTTTTTGCTTCTGCAATTTGTTCATTGCAGGATCTACAGTTTTATACTAGGCTCTATTGCAAAATCTACAATTTTGCAATCCCGGCAATGCATTGCCGGTGGTGGCTTTGCCACCAAGAGCCGCCGTTCATACTGT
>JAEDGE010000053.1 GCA_016297675.1 Oscillospiraceae bacterium | reverse complement strand
TTACAATCCGCAAAAAATGATTTTCAAATTGCATTGAGTGCATATCAGTTGGTGATCAATCAGGGAACAGAGAATTTTTCACAGCAAATCGCAGCCGTTTCTGAAAAAATTGCAACGCTGGAAAATTCTAAACAATCTCCCAGAGATACCGTAAAGGCCTCTTCTGCTGTCTATTTTGTCAGCTATGCAGACGGCTATGAAACCAAACTTACCACAGATCAAATTGATGAGATCACCATTGATGATGTAAAGGCAGTGCAGAATAACAACGGTCTGCAAAGCGAGACCATTGTTGGAAAAACCATTGACAGTTATGGTTGGTATATGGTTGGTATTATTGATAATTCTACTTTGAAATATCAGGTGGATGATACAGTAACATTGAAGCTTGCCAATTCCGGAGCGACTGCGGAGGCCGTGATTACAGATTTGCGGACAGAAGAAAATTTGTCAGAAACATTGGTGGTTTTGTACTGTAATTACATAACTTCTGATTTTGTAAAGAATCGGGCAGAGCGAGTGGAAATTATTAAGGGTGTCTATGAGGGCATTCAGGTACCTCGTAGTGCCATCCGTTTTAAAGAGATTGAAGAAACTTCTACCAATGTCTTAACTGGGGAAGAGATTACAACAAAAGTTAATTACCGTGGTGTTTATGTCATGGATGGCGAAGAAGTAGTCTTCCGAAAGTTGGATGTTGTTTATGAGGGAGATGACTATGTATTGTCTTCCTTGAATGCTGGTGATGGCTATTTGATTCTTTATGATTCTATTATTGTAGAGGGGATAGATGTAGATGGAGAATAGTTTTGATTATATTACGGAAAACTATAAACGGATTTGCAGCAATATAGAAGAGGCAAAGGCAAAATACCGAACTCCCTCTGATGCAGTTTCCTTTATGGCAGTGACAAAGACGGTTGCACCAGAAGCGGTCAACCATGCTATTCACTGCGGCATTTCTCTGCTTGGAGAAAATCGCGTGCAGGAATATTTATCTAAGCGTGAATTTTACGATCCATCTGCAGCGGTGCATTTTATTGGACATCTGCAAACCAATAAAGTGAAATACATTATTGAGGATATGGCATTGATCCATTCTGTTGATTCTGTTCATTTGGCAAAGGAAATTGACCGGCAGGCTGCCCGTGTTGGAAAGATACAGGATATTCTGATTGAGGTCAATATCGGCGAAGAGGATTCCAAAAGCGGTGTTGCACCAAAACAGCTTCTGCCGCTTTTGCAGGAAATTTCTGCTTATCCGAATTTGCATGTCAAAGGACTGATGACGATTCCACCAGCGGGAGAAAATGAAAAATTTCTTTCAAAAATGCAGGATTTATATCTTGACATCCGCAGCAAAAATGTGGATAATATAGATATGGACATCCTTTCAATGGGGATGTCAGATGATTATGTGAAAGCCATTCAATATGGTGCAACCCTTGTACGAATCGGCTCAGCTCTATTTGGAGCAAGAGTCTACAAATAAAAATAAACCTGTGACACAGAAAAAAGCAGGCTTCCTGTACTGAAAACCGCACATTGGCAGACAGGTAGAGAAAAAGAAAGATAGAACGTGCGGAGAACGGAGATTGTTATGAGCATTTTAAACGGATTGAAGGACTTCTTTATGCCGAACGAGGACGAGTATGCAGAGCCTGCGGAAACGGTAAAAAAGGAGCCGGAACAGCCGCAGACTTCTTCCTCTTCCTATGAGAGCAGCGGCAGTACTTCTTCTTACAGCAGCAGAGAGACAGCTTACACACCGCCGGTCACACCGATGGAAGAGCCGAAAAATAATCGGGTTGTCAATATTAAGGCAACGACACAATTGCAGGTCGTTTTAGTAAAGCCGGAACTGTTTACAGATGCAAAGCAGATTGCAGATCATCTGATGGCAAATAAGACTGTCGTACTAAATTTGGAATCTGCGACCGAAGCCAATCGGAGACGGATCATTGACTTTTTGGTTGGCGTTGCTTATGCACAAAACGGAAACATTAAACCGGTTGCCAATCAGACTTACATTGTTACCCCATATAATGTTGGGTTTGTTGGCGATGAATTTGTTGGCGAACTCGAAAACAATGGTTTGATTATGTGATGAACCAGAGAGAAACAGAAACAGAATCTGTTTTTTTGTCCCGTTTAGAAGACCTTGCCGACCGCAGCCGGAGAGACTGTTCTCCTTATTGTACTATGTTTTTAGATGAAATGCAGTGTGCGGCAGCAACTGCATTTCTGAAGCGGCAGGCGGATGTTGCCTTCTTTTTCTGGGGCGGTTATGAACAGGCAGAGCGGAAATGCTGCTGTCTGTATCCTGACTTTCTGGAACCGGACACAGCATGGGTATCCTGCAAATGTGTAACGGTGCATTATTCCAATCTGCAAACGCTGGAGCATCGGGATTTTCTGGGTGCTGCATTGGGATGTGGTTTGAAGCGGGAGACGATTGGAGACATCTTGATCGAAAAAGGCATGGCACAGCTCTGGGCAACCAATGCCGCAGCCGCATTGTTGGTGCAGTCACTGGAAAAAGTAGGACGTGGCAATGTACGATGTGTGGATACCGAACCATTTTCTATTGTGCCAGTCAGAAAACGGCTGGAGCATCATGGAACGGTGGCATCCTTGCGATGTGATGCGATTGCGGCATTGGTTACAAGGCAGAGTCGGGAAAAGACAGTCAGAATGATTCAACAAGGCAATATGGAGCGAAGCGGGCACACCGTTTTGCATCCATCAGAACATATGCAGACTGGTGATATTTTTGTCATACGGGGCAGCGGCAAGTTCCAGCTGATTTCCGTATCAGAGCCCTCTAAAAAGGGAAGACTGCATGTTTTCATTGAACAATATAAATGAGAGGTGGACATAGGAATGATTAGTGCAAAGGAAATTCATGAACTCCGATTTGAAAAGGCTGCGTTTGGTTATAAGCAGGAGGACATTGACGAGTTCCTGACACAGCTGGAACAGGAAGTGGAGATCGCAGAACAGGAAATGGCAGACAGTAATGAGAAAATTCAGGTGCTGGCTGACAAAGTACGGGAGTATATGCGGGATGAAGATGCATTGAAGGATGCTCTTTTGGGTGCACAGCGGGAAGGTCATCGGATTATTGCCGAGGCAAATGCCAAAGCAGACAGCATTATTGCCGATGCTAAGAAGCGTGCAGATGCAATGATGGACGAAGTGACTGTGAAGCATGAAGCATTGTTGGCAAAAAATCAGGCAGAGATTGATGAAGCACACAAGGCACTCGCTGCTGCCAGAAAGCAGGTTGCAGACTTTAAGAAAGCATTGTTTGATATGTATAAGGAACATTTGCAAATGCTGTCTACGATGCCAGAAGAAGATGATTTGGAATTTGGTTTCACACAGTCGGAAACGGATGCATCTGAACAAGAACCGGAAGTACCGATTGCATCAGCAGCGTCAATGTCTGATCCATTTGCTTCTTCTCAATTTTCAGCAAAGACTATTCAGGGTTCTTACGATTCACATTTCGGTGATTTGAGTGATGACACCGATCTGGAGGAAGAAGACACATAAAATATAAATGCCGGAATGCGGCATACCGCCCTTATATACTGTCCTCTATTGCAAACAACGGTGTTGTTTGCAGTGCCGCTAAAAGTGGCTGCAAAGCCATCGGCTTTGCGAGGACAGTATGAACGGCGGCTCTTGGTGGCAAAGCCACCACCGGCAATTCATTGCCGGTATTGCAAAATTGTAGATTTTGCAATAGAGCCTAGTATAAACAAAATATGACGGCGTAATTCAATGGAAAGGAGGATTCTGCTCTGCATATGAAACGTGTGCAGAGCGGAATCATGTACGGGTATGGCACAGGATTATAATGCAACAATTAATCTGCCGAAAACAGCATTCCCGATGCGTGGAAATCTGCCGAAGCGGGAACCAGATGTGCTGGAAAAATGGGAACAGCAGAGTCTGTACGAGAAAATGATAGAGAAAAATCAAGAACGTCCGCTCTACATTTTACACGACGGTCCTCCCTATGCCAACGGTGAAATTCATCTTGGAACTGCATTGAATAAAGTTTTGAAGGACTTTATTGTAAAATATAAAAACATGAGTGGCTTCTGTGCACCTTATGTGCCGGGCTGGGATACGCACGGACTGCCGATTGAACTGAAAGCCCTCAAGTCCATTGGCGTGGAGAATGGTGCCATTTCTCCTGTGGAATTGCGGAAACACTGTAAGGCGTTCGCCATGAAGCACGTCAAGAACCAGATGCAGCAGTTTAAGCGCCTGGGCAGTCTGGGGCATTACTGCGATCCATATCTGACCTTGAAGCCGGAGTATGAGGCAAGACAGGTAGAAGTGTTCGGAGAGATGGCAAAGCGTGGATACATGTACAAGGGTTTGAAGCCTGTGTATTGGTGTCCAGATTGCCAAACAGCATTGGCAGAGGCTGAAATTGAATATGAGAATGATCCATGTGATTCTATTTATGTCAAATTTCAGGTAACCGAGGATAAGGGTGTCTTTTCCAAGCTGGGCATTGACCCGAAGCAGGTTTTCTTTGTTATTTGGACAACGACTACATGGACCATTCCGGGCAATTTAGCAGTCTGTGTTGGTCCAGATTATGAATACACGCTTGTAAAGGCTGGAAACGAGTATTATTGCATGGCGATGGAACTGGTTGCACCAACCATGAAGGCGGCTGGTATTACAGAATATGAAACAGTTGGTATCTTCTTAGGCAGTGAACTGGAATATATGCAGACAAAGCACCCGCTCTATGACCGGACATCACTGGTTATTGTCGGCGATCATGTCACACTGGAAAGTGGTACAGGCTGTGTACACACCGCACCGGGCTATGGTGTAGAGGACTTTGAAGTCTGCAAGAACTATGATGAAGTGGGCATTCTGGTTTGTGTGGATGCACATGGAAAGCAGACGGAAGAAGCCGGAGAATTTGCTGGTTTAGATACCAAGCAGGCAAATAAGGCAATTGCAGAAAAATTGGTGGCATGCGGAGCTATGCTGGCAACAGAACACATTGTTCACCAGTATCCGCATTGCTGGCGTTGTCATCAGCCGATTATCTATCGTGCAACGGAACAGTGGTTCTGCTCGGTGAAAGGCTTTAAGGAGGATGCGATTCATGCAATTGAATCCGTTCAGTGGATTCCGGAGTGGGGCGAAGAACGGATTAAGGGTATGGTGCGTGACCGCAGTGACTGGTGTATCTCTCGTCAGAGAACTTGGGGTGTGCCGATTCCAATTATTTATTGCAAGGACTGCAAAAAACCGATTATCAATGACACAACGATTCAGAATATTGCAGATTTGTTCCGGGCAGAAGGAGCAGATGCATGGTGGACAAAGGATGTAAAGGACTTTATTGACCCATCCGTCACCTGTGAATGCGGCTGTCAGGAATTTACCAAAGAATATGATATTATGGACGTTTGGTTTGACAGTGGTGTTTCTCATAGTGCTGTTATGGAACAGTATGACTGTTTGCGTTGGCCGGCAGATTTATATCTGGAAGGAGCTGACCAGTATCGTGGTTGGTTCCAGTCTTCACTGCTGACTTCTGTTGTCTATAAGGGACAGGCTCCGTATAAGGCAGTCTGCACACACGGTTGGGTGGTAGACGGCGAAGGCAAAAAGATGTCAAAATCACTGGGCAATGGCATTATGCCGAACGAAATCGTAGAGCAGTATGGTGCAGATATTCTGCGTTTGTGGGTTGCTTCTTCGGATTATCATTCTGATATTCGTATTTCCAAGGCAATTTTGCAGCAGCTTTCGGATGCTTATAAAAAAATTCGGAACACAGCAAGATATATTCTGGGCAATCTTGGAAATGGAAGCGGTTTTAATCCAGATCGAGATATGGTTTCTGATGACCAACTGCATGAATTGGATCGCTGGGCACTGATTCGTCTGGATCAATTGATTGATAAAGTGCATGAAGGTTATAATGCATTGGATTTCCATGTTGTCTTTCATAGCATTCACAATTTCTGTACAACGGATATGTCAAACTTCTATCTGGACATCATCAAGGATCGTCTTTACTGTGAGGCAGAACATTCTGTTGCAAGACGGGCTGCACAGACTACGATGTATCGCATTTTGCGTGCGATGACATTGCTGCTGGCACCGATTCTTTCATTTACTGCTGAAGAAATCTGGGGCTTTATGCCACATGGTGCAGCAGACGATACAGAAAGCGTTTTCCTGAACCAGATGCCGGAGAAAAGCGGCTTGACAGCAGATGCAGCATTTACAGAAAAGTGGAATTTGATTTACCAGATTCGTCTGGATGTCAATAAGGTGTTGGAAGAAAAGCGGAATGAAAAAGTGATTGGGAAATCACTGGAAGCCGCTGTAGAGATTGCAGTCGCTGACGATGCGGCTTATGCAATTCTGTCCGAAAATAGAGAACTGCTGGAAAAGGTGCTGATTGTTTCAACAGTAATCGTAACGAAAGCAGATGCAGTAGAAAACGTTTATACAGTGACACCGGCAACCGGTGAAAAATGTGAACGTTGCTGGATGTATTCGACAACAGTCGGCGAAGATCCGACCCATCCAACGCTTTGTGCAAGATGTGCACATGTTGTTTCTGAATAAAAAGAGGAATGAAAAAATGACAGCCTGCCGGTTTTGTGCGGCGGGCTGTTCTTGTTCTCCAATTGAAAAGGAGGAAATGCACCCTTGATGATTCTATCCTGTGCTTTAATTGTACTGCTGGTTGGAATTGATCAGCTAATTAAATATTGGGCAGTGCACACCCTACAGCCATTGGGAAGTATTCCATTTTTGCGTATTGGTGATACAGAAATTATGAATCTCACTTATCTAGAAAATAAGGGAGCTGCATTTAGCAGCTTTTCCGGAATGCGTTGGTTTCTGATTGGTGTAACGGTTCTGATGATGGTAGTATGTGTTATTGCAATGGTGAAATATCGGAATCGTTCCAAGATGATTCCGATCTGTGCTGCTTTGATTCTTGCTGGTGGAATTGGTAATTTAATTGACCGACTGTTTCGGGGCGGCAGTGTCGTTGACTATCTGGATGTACGGCTGTTTTCATTCGCAGTGTTTAATTTTGCAGACTGTTGTGTTGTAGTAGGTGTCATTTTATTTGCGATTTATCTGTTCTTTTTTGATGGGAAGAAAAAATCAGCAAAACAAAAAGAGGAAACTGCATGAAAGAAACAGTGCTGACATTTACACCGGAAACCACTGGTGTACGATTGGACAAGTGGCTTGCGGAACAGGACACTCTTTCCCTGACTCGTTCTGTGATTCAAACTCGAATGGAACAGGGGGATGTCACTGTAAATGGTAAGGTAGTGTCGAAGAATTATAAAATTCGAAGCGGTGACACTGTGCAGGTTGTCATACCGGAACCAGTATCGCTGGAGCTGATACCAGAACCGATTCCACTTGATAGTGTCTATGAGGATGATGACTTGTTGGTGGTCAATAAGCCGAAGGGGATGGTGGTGCATCCTGCCCCAGGCAATCAGACGGGAACACTGGTGCATGCATTACTTTATCACTGCGGTGACCGGTTGTCTGGCATCAATGGTGTCATTCGTCCGGGAATTGTACACCGGATTGACAAGAATACCAGTGGCTTGCTCATGGTGGCGAAAAATGACAACGCCCATATCAAACTTTCGGAACAGATACAGGCACACACATTTACGAGGGAATATCAGGCAATTGCATTGGGGCGGTTTGCAGAAAAAACTGGAACAATTCATGCTCCCATTGGGCGGCATCCAGTGGATCGGAAGAAAATGTGTGTGACGCAGAAAAATTCCAAAGACGCTGTGACGCATTATACTGTTTTAGCGGAATCCGGCAACTATACGCATCTTTGTCTGCGTTTGGAAACGGGACGTACGCACCAGATTCGTGTGCATTTGGCATATATCGGGCATTCGGTATTGGGAGATGACGTATATGGAAAACCCTTTCCCAATTTGACCGGACAGTGTCTGCATGCTGGGAAAATCGGTTTTTTGCATCCTGTTACTGGTGCATACATGGAGTTTACCAGTCCGCTGCCGGATTATTTTCAAGCTGCCCTGCGAAAATTGCATTTTGTTTGAGAGGATGGAGAAAATAATGCAGCATATCTGGCTTTTATCGGATTTAGACGGCACATTGCTGCCTTCAGATAAACAAATTCCAGCAGAAGTGCTGGCAGACATTCAGCGGTTTACAGAACAGGGCGGACATTTTACCATTGCAACAGGAAGAACCTTAGATTCTGCTCGTGTGTACTGGGAACAGCTGCGGATTCAATGTCCTATGATTCTATACAATGGGGCAATGATTTATGACCCGATTCAAGAACGCATACTCTATCAGAATCCGCTTTGTAAAGCTGCCAAAGAGATGACTGCAGCTGTATTGCAGGCATTTCCGCAGGCAGGTTCGGAGATTCTCTGTGCAGAGGGAACGTATGTCATTCAAAATACAATTTATGAACAGGAGCATATTGCAATCTGCAATGTAACACCGCATTACTGTACACTGGAAACCATGCCAGAGATTCCGTGGATGAAAGTGTTGTTTGCGGTTGCACCTGCTGATATGCCGAAGCTGCAAGCATTTATACAGGCACAGAACTGGACAGGCGTAGATTTTTTACAGTCGTCTGAATCATTTTATGAGATGCTGCCGAAAGATGTTTCCAAGGGCAGTGCTTTGTTGGTCTATCGGGAGTTGCTGCATCTGCATGAAACAGAAACGCTGATTGCTGTGGGCGATTATCAGAATGACAGCACAATGCTGCAATATGCGGATTATGGAGTTGCACCGGCAAATGCCCAGCCGGAAGTGAAAGCGGTTGCAGACTATGTTCTGCAACATACGTGTGATCAAAAAGCAATCTCTGAATTGCTTTTATGGATACAATCAAAATTTTAACAACGGAGGGAATTCCCATGGAGGAAATCACAAAGAAAAAGTTACAGGCGATTGCTTGTAAAGTGCGGATGGGTGTGATAGAAGGCACATATTGTGCAAAATCTGGGCATCCGGGCGGTTCGCTTTCCATCAGCGATTTGCTGACATATCTTTATTTTGCAAAAATGCATATCGACCCAAAACAACCGGAGATGGCGGACAGAGATCGGTTGGTACTTTCTAAGGGACATTGTGCACCAGCACTGTATTCGGTTCTGGCACAGCGTGGCTTTTTCCCATGGGAAGAATTGCAGTCGCTCCGGCACATTGGTGCCATGCTGCAAGGACATCCTTGCATTCATACACCGGGTGTAGATATGTCCAGCGGTTCACTGGGACAGGGCATTTCCGTTGCCTGTGGGATGGCACTGGCAGGCAAGCTGGATAATGCAGCATATAAAGTGTATGCCGTTTTAGGGGATGGCGAAATCGAAGAGGGACAAGTTTGGGAGGCAGCAATGTTTGCTTCTCATTATCAACTGGATAATCTTCTGGCAATCGTAGATTACAATGGCTTGCAGATTGACGGCAAATTGTCAGAAGTTTGTTCACCGGAGCCGATTCCGGAGAAGTTCGCTGCATTCGGTTGGCATGTGATTCAGATGGATGCACATGATTTTGATTCGATAGAAGCGGCTTTTGCAGAGGCAGAACAAATTGTCGGACAGCCGGTGGTCATCGTTCAGAAGAGCGTGAAGGGAAAAGGTGTTTCTTTTATGGAGAATCAGGCTGGCTGGCACGGCAAAGCACCGAATCAAGCAGAATATGAACAGGCAATGGCAGAATTGCAGGCACAGCTGCAGGAACTGGAGGGTTAAAAACATGGCAGGTGAAGTAAAAAAGAAGGCAACCCGTGAAAGCTATGGCGAAGCACTGCGGGATTTTGCAGAGAAATATGAAAATCTTGTGGTACTGGATGCAGACCTTGCTGCTGCAACTAAAACTGGCATTTTTAAAAAAGCATACCCAGAACGCTTTTTCGATTGTGGAATTGCAGAAGCCAATATGATGGGTGTGGCAGCGGGTCTGGCGGCATCGGGAAAAATTCCATTTGCCAGCACCTTTGCGATGTTTGCCGCTGGCAGAGCGTATGAAATTGTCAGAAATTCTATTGGCTATCCGCATTTGAATGTAAAAATTGGTGCAACCCATGCTGGCATTTCTGTCGGGGAAGATGGTGCAACGCATCAGTGTAACGAAGACATTGCTTTGATGCGAACCATTCCAGGTATGACGATTTTGAATCCGGCAGATGATGTGGAAGCAAGAGCTGCTGTAAAAGCAGCAATTGAAATGGAAGGTCCCGTTTATCTGCGGTTCGGCAGACTGGCAGCTCCAGTTTTCAATGATCCGGCAACGTATCAATTCACGATTGGCAAGGGCATTACATTGCGAGAAGGCAAGGATGTTACGCTGATTGCCACTGGATTGATGGTATCGGAAGCACTTGCAGCAGCAGAACAACTGGCAGCAGAGGGAATTTCTGCGAGAGTATTGAATATTCATACCATTAAGCCGTTGGATACAGAATTGATTTGCAAGGCAGCTGCGGAAACAGGTCTGCTGGTTACAGTAGAAGAACATAGCATTATTGGTGGTTTGGGTTCTGCTGTAGCTGAGGCAGTTTGTGGCTGTTGTCCGGTTCCAGTGGTTCGGATAGGTGTAAAGGATGAATACGGTCATTCGGGTCCAGCAGTAGAATTGCTGAAAGAATTTGGTTTGTGTGCATCGAACATTGTAGCTGTCACAAAGGAAGCCTTGGCAAAGAAACACTAAATAAATTTTGAAACTGGCATGGAAGTGCGATTGTATTTTGTTACAGTCGCATTTTCATGCAATAATATATTTTAATTCTAATTATTTGTTATAAATAGTTAAAGTGCTTTTGAAAAAACGTATGATACGGATTGACAATTACGCTGTAATATGTTATAATAAAAAGCACATAAATCCAGTTGTTTTTCGCAAATCTTACAAATTTTGTGGGATTTCATAGAAAGCATGGAACGAAAATGCATCTATTATGAAAATTTTTAGCAAGCTGGATTTTAAGGAAGAATCAAGATTTAAGAAAGGTAAAGGAACGCAATGAAAAAAGTTGTAATTATTGGTGCCGGACCGGCAGGTCTGACGGCTGCTTACGAATTATTACGGCGTGCACCAAAAGACTATGAGGTTACGATTTTGGAGGAAAGCGATGCAATTGGCGGAATTTCTAAGACTGTAAAGTATAAGAACAACCGTATGGATATCGGTGGACATCGCTTCTTTTCCAAGGATCAGCAAGTGATGGATTGGTGGCAGGAAATGATGCCACGGCAGGGTAAGCCGTCTTTCGATGACATCAAACTGCATCGGGAAAAGCAGCTTGCAAAAGATGGTCCGGATCCGGAAAAAACAGATCGAGTTATGCTGGTCAGAAATCGTGTTTCCCGTATCTATTACAAGCACAAATTCTTTGATTATCCGGTATCTTTGAAGTGGAACACTCTGAAAAATATGGGCTTTGCAACCACCGTTGCAGCTGGATGCAGTTACTTGAAAAGTTCTGTTGGCAAGAAAGAGGAAACGTCTCTGGAAAACTTTTATATCAATCGGTTTGGCAGGAAGTTATACTCTATGTTCTTTGAGGGCTACACGGAAAAGCTCTGGGGACGGCATCCGAGAGAAATTTCTGCTGACTGGGGTTCACAGCGTGTTAAGGGGTTGTCCATCACAGCGGTTATTAAAGATATGTTCTCCAAACTTTCCCCGAATAAGAAAAACCGAAAGGTAGAAACTTCTTTGATTGAGGAGTTCTATTATCCGAAATACGGTCCGGGGCAGCTTTGGGAAACGACGGCTGCGGAGATTAAAAAGCTGGGCGGCAAAATTCTTATGCACAGCAAAGTTACGAACATTCAGACTGACAAAACCGGAAAAATTTTATCCTTGACATATACACAAGATGGCAAAGAGCAAACCATAGATGGTGATCTGTTTATTTCCTCTATGCCGCTGAAGGACTTGGTAGCTGGTATGAACGATGTGCCGGATAAGATTGCAGCCATTGCGAATGGCTTGCCGTATCGTGATTTTGTAACGGTTGGTTTGTTGGTAGACAAGCTGAACCTGAAGAATGAAACCAAAATCCCGACACTGGGCAATATTGTACCGGACTGCTGGATTTATGTACAGGATGTCGGCGTAAAACTTGGCAGAATTCAGATTTTCAATAACTGGTCTCCGTACATGGTAGAAGATCCAGAACATACCGTTTGGATCGGTCTGGAGTACTTCTGTGCAGAGGGCGACAGCTTCTGGAACATGGATGACAAGGCTTGTATCAACATGGCAATCAAGGAACTGGTTTCGATGGGTGTGATCAATTCCGCATCAGATGTCAAGGATTCTCATCGGGAAAAGGTAAAGAAAGCATATCCGGCTTACTTTGATACATATGCACAGATTGATGATTTGATTGCTTATCTGAATCAGTTTGACAATCTGTATTGTGTCGGCAGAAACGGACAGCACCGTTATAACAACATGGATCATTCCATGGCGACTTCTTTTGAAGCAGTAGACAATATCCTTTCTGGCAAGAAGACCAAGGACAATATCTGGTCTGTCAACACAGAAAAGGAATATCATGAAGAAAAGAAAAGCGAATAAATGCAATGCAGCAGCAAGTGGGAGAAAATTCCTGCTTGCTGCTGTTTTT
>JAEDGE010000223.1 GCA_016297675.1 Oscillospiraceae bacterium | reverse complement strand
AACCCCCATTTTGACAGTCGTTGACACTTTGACAGTTGACACTGGAATAATATGGGAATTTCTAAAAAACCACGTATTTGCTTGCTTTTTCAGTCTTGTCCTACCGTTTGCAACTGTCAAACTGTCAAAGCCGTTTTTTTGACACTTGACACTTTGACAGTTGCTGCTTTGACAGTTGACACTTTGACAGTTGCTGCTTTGACACTTGACACTTTGACAGTTGCTGCTTTGACACTTTGACACTTTGACAGTTGCTGCTTTGACACTTGCCGCTTTGACAGTTGACGCTTTGACACTTACCGCTTTGACAGTTTGTTTTTCGCATCGCGAAAAATAAAACAAGCTTCCATTCCCCATGACAGGAGACGGAAGCTTGTTATTTTCAAAATGAAACTAAAAAAATTCAATTTGAGTTATTTGGAAGTGCTTGCTTTTTCCGAAAAAATATGCTATAATAGAAAAAGAGCAAAAAAAATGTGGTACTGCTGCGAACAGTACCACATCTTATCCAGCGGCTTCTTATCTTAAGAAAACCATGCTGCAGACTTTTTACAGTCCTTTTCTGTTACCCCAATTATAACACGGTAAATTCCTTTTGTCAAGGTTTTTTTCTGTTTCTTTGGATGCTACGATTGTAAAAACAGCGAATGGATGCAAGATCAGTCTGGAAGAAAACAGAAATTTCTTTTCTTTTTCCGGTATTTCTGATGGATTGTTTCGATTTAGAATGGTTTTTCTTACAATTAGAAGCAAAAAGAGAGAAAAAATACCAGACAGGAGGATTTTTTGATGCAAATCGATCCAGTCATGGCATGGAAAGATGCCGTTCAAAAAAATACCTATCGTTCGTATTTTGAAAATACGATACGGACAAAGAAAGAATTGGAACAGCAGTTTTCCATGCTATGTAATGTGGTACTGATGGTGGAAGACGTGGCAGCAGCCGGCTGTTTTCTGCATTTTCTGGAGGAACAGGCAGAGACTGTTTCGCTTTCCCTTTCCCTTTCCAACCGTGCTTATCTGCAAAACACCAGAGAGATTTTTGAGAGCGTGGAGCACTGGCTTCCCATACAAGAGATGGAATCGTCGGAGACCAAAACCGTGGAATTCCCACAGAATGTGTTTCCGCCGGCAATCGAATCCTATGCCAATGGCATTGCGACGGCATTAAAGGTCAATCGTGCACCGGTTTATACTGCCATGCTCTCTGCCTGTGCAGCGACCTTACAGCGAAAGGCTGTCACGGTGTTTTGTGAGGACGAGACCCAGACCATTCCTTTGAATTTATATGTGTTGCTGGTCGGAGAATCTGGTGCGAGTAAAAGCCCGATCTTCAAAACGGTGTTTGCACCGTTACAGCAGTGCATTGCACAGGCAACCCCTGCCTATCAACAGGCATTGTCTGCTTACAAGGCAAAGCGGGATATCCACGAAGAACGGCTGCGGCACAGGAAAAAACAACTGCAATCGGATGATTGTCCGGAAACAGAAGCGGAGATTTTAGCGGCACAGATGCAGATGGATGCCATTCTTCCCCCGCATAATCCCAATATTCTTTCTGATGATACGACCACCGAAGCCCTGACGGTCAAAATGTTTCAATGCGGAGAAACGGCTGCCATCGTTTCGGACGAGCCTTCTACCTTACATAACATTCTGGGGCAATATACAAAAGATGGAAATGCAAATAATATTTTATATTTAAAGGCATTTGGTGGAGACCGCTATGCCTATAATCGCCGGAATGCCGGCGGAGAGATTGTGTTGGAGCATCCGTTGATTACCATGTGCATTGGCACGCAGTATCGCACGTTTGACCGCCTGACACAGTCAGATGCGTTATTGGATAATGGGCTGATTCAGCGGTTTTTGTGGTGCCATCTGGAGAGCTACAAGGTGGATTCCTCCCGTATTCCATTTCGGGATACAGCAGTCAAATCGGCGTATTTTCGTATGATAGAGCGATTTTATCAGATGCCGGATGCGGAAGAGGTGATTTTCTGGTCAGAGGAAGCCTGTCAGGTGGTGCATCAGGCATTGGATACCATGTGGAACGTGCAGAAGGTGCACAAAACCTTCCTCAATAAGGCAGAGATTACCGTTGCCAAACTGGCAGCGCTGCTGCATATGATGTGGCAGGATGTGGGCGTGCATGCGGAATGTATTGACAAAGATACTGCGATTCGTGCTGTGCAGCTGTTGGAATATTTCTATGAAACGATGTTCACAGAGCGGGATTTTGCCGGAGAGGAGCTGCAAAAGCTGGAACAAAAGCTGTATGAGAAAACCATTGCCGTCGGAAGACCAAGAATCAGCCGGAGAGAAATTCTGCGGACGGTTTGCAGCAATCGCACAGAGAAGTGTGAGCTGTTGTTGGATACGCTGTTGGCAGAACGAAAAATAGCCGTGTTGAACGGCAAGCGGAAGGATTCCTTTGAAGTGTTGATTTCGCCGTTCTGGCATCTGTAAAAAATTGTAAATCGGGAAAAAGGAGCAGTCTGAGATAGGCTGCTCCTTTTTTGTTTGTAGGGTATTTTTTATTGACACAAGAAGTACAAGAACTTTGCACTAGATGCATGATAA
>JAEDGE010000222.1 GCA_016297675.1 Oscillospiraceae bacterium | reverse complement strand
GTTTTACCGCTCTTTCGGCTAAGTTGTTGTCTATCGGAATCTGCGGATCTTCAAGAAAAGCTAAAGATTCATTCTAAGTTAGTCTAAATCGCTCTTTAGACTTGCTTAGATCTGATGGGACTATTTTAGACCGGTTTGGTCTTCTTGGGTAGACGAGGGTATTTGGGGGTTGCGAACAAACGGTAACGAACGGCGCTCGGCGGCAGAATGAAAACCGCCACGGCAAAGGTCGCTCCCTTTCACCGCAGCGGTTGTATTATGATATCTGCGAATTAATAGTGGTATACTCCGCAGTTGCAAACTCTGTTCACCTTGAAAATCTTCTGGAAGAACAGACCGATTTTGAAGAAGAAGTTTGCAATTCCGCCCTTGTGGCAGGCGCAGGAGCAGTTTGCGGGGGGATCAGACTGCGGCGGGGTGACGGGATCATCGATTTTTTCTCCGCAACGGTCGCATTTTCCGTCGTTGTTTTCATCTGTGTGACCGAGGGCGAGAATTTCTTCCTGTTTAACGAGAATTTCCCCACAGAAGGAGCATTTCTTGCCTTCGGTCAGTCCTGTTTCGTTGCAGGTTGCCGGTTTACCGCTGACAAGAACTTCCTTATGTCCTGTTGCGGGAAACACACGGACAAATTGACACTCACCGCAATTTTCACAGGTTCTTGTTTCATATCCGAGCGAAATGCAAGTTGGTTCAACAATGCTACTAATAAAACTATGACTCGTCATTGGAATGATTTCCGTTTTGATTAACTCCTTGCAAACAGTGCATTCCTTATGCTTGCTGCCGGCATTTTTACAATCGGCGTTTTTGTCAATTATCCATTCTGACTCGTCGTGACCGGTTGCAGGGAGAGTTTTTACAAAATAACTTTCACCGCAGTTTTTGCAGGTGTTTGTTACATAACCGATTGAGGTGCAGGTCGGTTCAAAAACAACAATTTCAAACCGGTGACCCGGCGACTTAATTTTCTCGGTATAGCTTTTTCCACATTCGCAGGTGAAAGTTTTGAGACCGTCTTCGGTGCAGGTTGCTTCTTTCACCGTTTCGGTGTAGGAATGTTCATGGGTGAGATTAGAATTATAATACATATTTGCACGAAGAATCATGTCATTCGACTGATCAATGGAAATTGCTTTCCATTCTTCCTCGCTGCCCTCAAAGAAAACATCCGGAATGGATTTTATACCGTAAAAAGCGTTTTCTTCAATTACCTTGACACCCTTTTTGATTTTTATCGTTGTAAGTCCGGGGCAGTATTGAAAAGTACCGGTGAGAATCGTTTCAACTCCGTTGCCAATTGTTGCGCTTGTCAGCCCGGTGCAGCCGTAGAATGCAGAACTGCCAATGCTTGTTACGCTGTCCGGAATTGTTATGCTTGTCAGACCGGTGCAATTTCTGAATGCAGAATAACCGATGCTCGTTACGCTATCCGGTATTATTACACTTGTCAGACCGGTGCAATAGGAGAATGCATAACTGCCGATGCTTGTTACGCTGTTGCCGATTGTTACACTTGTCAGACCGGTGCAAACGGAGAATGCATAACTGCCGATGCTTGTTACGCTGTCTCCGATTGTTACACTTGTCAAACCGGTGCAATCGTAGAATGAAAAACTGCCAATGCTCGTTACACTGTCCGGAATTGTTACGCTTGTCAGACCGGTGCAATCGGAGAATGCAGAACTGCCGATGCTTGTTACGCTGTCCGGAATATTTATATCGGTCAATTCATTGCAGCTATAAAACGCTTCATCACCAATATTTGTAACTCCATTAGGAATGTTGATATCAACCAATCCGTTACAACCGCTGAATGCTCTGTCGGCAATTCCTTTTGTTCCGTCTTTGATTTCAACGCTTGTGTTTTCAGGCATTGTGCCCTTATACTTGTAGTATACTTTTCCGGCATAAACATCGCCAAACGGTTGAGCGTTATACCATGCAGTGTTGTCAAAAGCAGAACTGCCAATACTTGTTACGCTGTCTGGAATTGTTATACTTGTCAAGCTGGTGCAACTGTAGAATGCATAATCGCCAATGCTCGTTACACTGTTGCCGATTGTTACAGATTTGATGTTAGGCTGATTGTAATCGTATTCTGGGCAAAACGCATATTTCGGTATGCTCTTTACACTATCTCCAAAAACAACATCAATTCCGGCACCTGCCGTTCCGGCATTTGAAAAGATGCCATTGTCATCACCAAAATCACTGACGTTTTCTGCGTTCCAGTTGATTTTTGTCAGACCGGTGCAACCGTAGAATGCATAATCTCCGATGCTCGTTACGCTGTCAGGTATGGTTATGCTTGTCAAGCCGGTGCAACCGGAGAATGCAAACCAACCGATACTCGTAATGCTGTCCGGAATTGTTATGCTTGTCAAGCCGGTGCAATTTCTGAATGCATAATCTCCGATGCTCGTTACGCTGTCCGGAATTGTTATGCTTGTCAGACCGGTGCAATCGGAGAATGCATGATCTCCAATGCTCGTTACACTGTCCGGAATTGTTACGCTTGTCAGACCGGTGCAATATAAGAATGCATAATCTCCGATGCTCGTTACCGGATAGCCGCCAAGGGTAGACGGTATG
>JAEDGE010000221.1 GCA_016297675.1 Oscillospiraceae bacterium | reverse complement strand
GATATTTTGTTTGAGAGGAAATGAGTGATGGCAAAAAATGCATTATTGATTCCTGAGAAGCCAGATAAATCGGATAAGGATTTACAATGTTTTTCTTATAAAAGGGAAGGAAGTTCAGAAGAAAATATAACAGTAAAAATGATGAAAGATAAAATATATATTGAAACAACCCAATATGTTAATGCTGATAGTTATGAAGAAGCAATCGGCTCCTTAAATCAGCTGGTGATACAGTGTTTGGAATATGCGTTGCAGCATTTGTGTGAGGAGAATTTAGAAGAAGCAGAATTATGTTCCGATGAAGAACCCCCTTAGAAACAAACAGAACAATATGGCGAAAAGCGGTATCTTCGGATGCCGCTTTTTGATTTGACTTTTTGATGGGGACATGCTATAATGAGCACAATACATTTTACAAAAATAGGAGAATGACTATGCTGCTGCAACTGACAGATGTCAATAAAATATACAATGGCACACCGCTGCTGAAACACATTTCTCTGACCATCGAAGACCGTGACCGCATTGGTTTGATTGGGGTGAACGGCTGCGGAAAATCCACTTTGCTGAAGCTGATTACAGAAAGAATTCTGCCTGACCATATGCAGGAGGGAGACGGGGAAATCACCAGAAGCAGTCATACCACCATTGGGTATCTGGAACAGATGGGCGGTCTGGAAAAAGAACAAACTGTCTGGCATGAGATGCACAATGTTTTTCAGCCATTGCTGGATGCACAGGCAAGAATGCGGGAACTGGAAACCAAACTGGCATCCGGTTCGGAAACAGCTGCGGAGGAATATCATCGCCTGCAAACCTATTTTGAAGGCAATGACGGCTATCAAATTGATGTGAAAATCAAAATGGTGCTGAATGGGATGGGCTTCGGAGCAGATACCTATGACCGCCTGATTTCCAGTTTCAGCGGCGGGGAAAAAACACGCCTTGCCATTGCGAAGCTGCTGCTGGAAGAACCCACACTGTTGATTCTGGACGAACCGACCAACCATTTGGACTTCAAAACGGTGATGTGGCTGGAGGATTATCTGAAAGATTATAAGGGAGCGTTGCTGCTCGTTTCCCATGACCGGTATTTTCTGAACCGGCTTTGTACGTCCATCTGTGAGATTGAACACGGCGTGCTGACCCGTTATAAGGGGGATTATTCTGCTTATACGGTACAGAAAGAAGCGGCTGTAGCACGGCAGATGAAAGAATATGAATTGCAGCAAAAGGAAATTGCCAAGCTGGAAGACTATATTGCACGCAACCAAACCAGAGCTTCGACTGCCAAAAGTGCACAGAGCCGCATCAAACAGCTGGAAAAAATCGAACGCATCGAAAAGCCGATTACCTATCAGAAGCAGGCTCGTGTGCAGTTTACCTATGATGTAGAACCGCCGCAGCAGGTCTTACAGGTACAGGACAGTGCGATTGCAGTGGGCAGTGGGACAGAGCGAAAGGTATTGGCAGAGCCAGTGACCTTTGAAGTTCGCCGAGGCGAAAAATGGGGCATCATTGGGGAAAATGGTGTGGGGAAATCGACCTTGTTGAAAATTTTACAGGGACAGCTGCCGCATACCGGAAAAATTCGCTGGGCTGCCCAGACGAAAATTTCTTATTTTGAGCAGGAAAGTACCAATCTGCATCCTGCAAAAACGGTGATGCAGGAGATTCACGACCGTGTGCCGACGTGGCTGGACTACGATGTGCGAAGCTTGCTCGGAAAGGTGCGGATTACAGGAGAAGAGGTTTACAAGCAGGTCGGTGTACTCAGCGGCGGAGAGCGGGCAAAAGTTTGCTTTGCTGTGATGATGCTGGATAAGGCAAATATTCTGATTTTGGACGAGCCAACCAACCATTTGGACATTGCCATGAAAGAAGTCATTGAGGATGCGATGAAGACGTTTACAGGAACGATTCTATTTGTTTCGCATGACCGATATTTGCTGGATCAGGTGGCAGATCATATTCTGGAGATTACACCAGACGGTGTGAAAACTTACAAGGGTGGTTTCCAGAGTTGGCTGGATGCCACAAAGAAAGAAGAAGCCGCTGCAAATGCCGCTGTACAGACAGCCGCTGCAGAGCAGAAAAAAGAGGAAAAACCAACCTATCGCTCCAAAGAACAGCGTGCCAAGGCAGCACAGCAACGCAGCCGGATGCGGCAGTTGGAGCAGCAGTCCGAGGAAATGCAGGCAGAGTTAGATGCCTTGAATGAGGAAATCACGAAAGAAGAAGTATACAGTGATTTCAATCTGATGCAGGAAAAATGCAAACGGATGGAAACCCTGCGGACGGAATTGGATGCGGCGTTAGAGGAAATGATTTTGCTGGAAGAGGAAATGGCATAGTGTTTTACCCGCCGAACGGCGAACTGCGGTCAAGCTGGCTCAGCTTGGCGAGGGTGATTCCCCACAGTGTGGGGAAATGTCGGCGTAGCCGACAAAGGGGAAGGGCATCCTCTAAAAAGGGGGGGCAAGCTGCCACCCTTGGTTCATCAAACGCCGCCTGTATTTTACACAGGCGGTTTTCTCTTTACAGTCCGCTAAAAATATGCTACAATAGAGAACAGAAACAGGAGGCGATTGCATATGATT
>JAEDGE010000052.1 GCA_016297675.1 Oscillospiraceae bacterium | reverse complement strand
CACTTTCCGGCGGCAGTTCGGTTTCTTCTTCCAGCAGTGGTGGAAATACACGTCCATGGTAAAATTATATTGATTCTATGTAAGAGCCTGTGTGCAGATATCTGTACACAGGCTCTCTGATAAATGGAGGAATATACATGATAATTTGCAGTGTAATTGCTCTGTGCAGGGTTTGACGGAACAGACTTGTACAGAGCAGAATGCAGAATCCATTTCATTCTGTTCCAAATCACCCTGCATACAAGCAAAAATTTTATTTTGATTTGTTAGGAGCAGGGTTTATGAAGAAAATCTATCATACAATTTATGAAATGCGTGCGTTTTTGACGCTTTGGCTCAGCCAGTCCTTTTCTGCACTGGGCAGTGCGATGACTGCCTATGCATTGGTAATCTGGTCTTATCAGCAGAATGGTTCTGCTTTGATGACTGCCATGCTGATGGTGTGTTCCTATGCCCCCTATGTGGTGTGCAGTCTGTTTGCGGGGGCACTGTCTGACCGATGGAATAAGAAAGTGACAATGCTGGTCTGTGATAGCATTGCAGCGGTAGCAACGGGTTTGATATGGCTGTTATTGGAAACAGGCCAGCTTGCCATCTGGCATATCTATGCAGTCAATGTGGTCAGCGGTTTGATGAATACGGTACAGCAACCAGCTTCTGAGGTCGCTGTCACAAGAATTTTGCCGAAGCAATTTTACCAGAAAGTAGGCGGTTTGCGATATCTGTCGAATGCGGTGAACAGCATTCTCACACCTGTTATCACCACTGCCATTCTGGGCATATTCGGACTTCGGGCAGTATTCTGTCTGGATTTGGGAACCTTTGCAGTTGCATTTTTGACGCTGCTGTTCTGGATTCGCATTCCGGAGAAAAAACAGGCAGAGCAGGGAACAGCAGAACGCTTTCTGGCTTCTGTGAAAAGCGGTGTTGTCTGGTTAAAACAGCAGCGTGGGATTTTTGCTCTCATTTGTTTTCTGGCTGCCATCAATCTGGTGGCTTCCATGTATCAGGCAGCATTTCCAGCGATGATGCTCTCCCGGACAGGCGGCAGTGAAACGGGGATGGGCATTGTCAATATGGTCATCGGACTGTCTACACTGGCAGGTAGTCTGTTTGCATCCTTCCGAAAAGAACCAAAAAGCCGAATCCGTGTGATCTGCAATTGTCTGCTGTTTTCCATGAGTACGGAAAATTTTCTGCTGGCTCTGGGAACCAATGTCTGGATTTGGAGTCTTGCCGGATTTCTGGGATGGATTGCCATTCCGTGGATGAGTACCAACATGGAAGCCATTCTGCGGCTGCATATTCCGGAATCCATGCAGGGCAGAATCTATGCAGTTCGGAATGCATTTCAATTTTTTACCATTCCAGTGGGCTATCTGATCGGTGGATTTGCCGTGGATTATATTTTTGAGCCACTTATGGCAGCACAGAACAACCGCTTTTTGATGGCGCTGTTTGGAACGGGAAAGGGCAGCGGTGCCGCTTTGTTCTTCTTTGTGATTGCCTTTTTGGGGGTTGGCATCTGTCTGTATTTTCGGCGGAATCCATCCCTATGGGAACTGGAAGACAAAACAGGTAGATAGAGGGGCTTTTTGAAAGGCAGAAACATATTGACCGCCTTCTGCATAGAATAGGAGCAGGAGGAGTTGGTGGATATGGAAGAAGTATGGCCGCTTCCGATTCCGCTGCACCGGCTGCGGGCAGGAACGGACTGCACGGTGCATTCTCTGCATGTATCGCCGGCAATGCGGCAGCGATTACAGGATTTGGGAATGGTTTCCGGAACAAAAATCCGGTGTTTGCGGAATCCGAAACGCTGCCCGATGCTGTTGCAGATACGGGGGGCATGGATCGCCTTGCGGCAAAGTGATGCACAATACATTTTAGTCAACATTACCGTTCAGACTTGAACGGATCAGAAAGGGGCTGTGGGAGCAAAACACAGCCTCTTTTTGCATATTTAGGCGGTTGTTTCGTTCTTTTTCGGGAATGTGACTTGTCTTTGTGAAAATGAGATGAAAAGCCTCCCCTTTTTTCTTGCATTTCTGGTGTTGACGTGTTATAATGTATCATATCAAATCAAAGGGAGGCACTTGAACCATGTGCGGAATTGTAGGCTATGTAGGCAGTCGGAGTTGTACCGACGTACTGATAAATGGCTTGACGAAATTGGAATACCGTGGCTATGACTCAGCAGGCATTGCGGTTTTCTCAGAAACAGGCAAAATTGAAGTGGCAAAATCAAAGGGTAGATTGGCAGACCTGATTCATAAAATGGAACAGGAGGGCAGACCGGAGGGGCATGCCGGTATTGGGCATACCCGTTGGGCAACCCATGGAGAACCGTCTGATGTGAATTCGCATCCTCACAGCGGCGGAAGAGTGACCATTGTACACAACGGCATTATTGAAAACTATAAAGAATTGAAAGATTATCTGTCTGCAAAGGGCGTGACCTTTACCAGCGATACCGATACGGAAGTGGTTGCAAAGCTGCTGGATTACAATTATAATGGCAGTCCGATTGAAACCATTTCCCATACCATTCGGGATTTGGAAGGCTCTTATGCACTGGGCGTAATTTTTGCCGACCATCCGAATGTGGTCTATGCAACACGGAAAGAAAGCCCGTTGATTGTCGGACTTGGTGAAAACGAAAGCTTTATTGCTTCGGATGTTCCCGCCATTTTACGGTATACCAAAGATTACTATCTGTTGGAGCAGGAAGAAATTGCAGTACTGGACAAAAATGGCGTAAAGGTTTACGATGCCTATGGCGTAGAAGTACAGAAAGAACGGAAGACAGCAGATTGGGATATGGATGCTGCCGAAAAGGGCGGCTATGCACATTTTATGCTGAAAGAAATTCATGAACAGCCGACTGCCATTAAAACGACCATTGCTCCACGGATTCGGGATGGTTTGCCGAATCTGGAAGAATGCAACATCACACCGGAGGAACTCAAACAATATGAGCGAATTTTTGTAGTTGCCTGTGGGACGGCAATGCATGCCGGTGTTGTGGGGCAGTATGTCATTGAAAAGTTGGCACGAATTCCGGTAACAGTGGATATTGCATCTGAGTTCCGGTATCGGGATCCGATTTTGGGAGAAAAGGATCTGGTGATTGTCATTTCCCAGTCCGGAGAAACGGCGGACAGTCTGGCAGCGATGCGGCTGGCAAAGCAGAGAGGGGCAAAAACACTTGCCATTGTCAATGCAAAGGGCAGTTCCATTGCCAGAGAAGCAGATATGCTGATTTATACGCATGCCGGTCCGGAAATTGCTGTGGCATCGACGAAGGCATATATGGTGCAGATTGCTGTGATGTACCTGCTGGCATTTGAATTTGCACTGGCAGCTGGTACGATTGATGAGACGGAATGCCGGAAGCTGGTGGCAGAATTGCAGCAGACACCGGATTACATTGCAGAAATTTTACAGCACAAGGAACAGACACAGTTTATCGCTTCTTCTTTGATTACCGCAGACAGCCTGCTCTATATCGGCAGAGGGCTGGATTATGCCTTGAGTATGGAAGGCTCGCTGAAGCTGAAGGAGATCTCCTATATCCATTCAGAATCCTATGCAGCTGGAGAATTGAAGCATGGTACGATTTCGCTGATTTCGGATGGGATGCCGGTCATTGCGGTGGCAACGCAGAAGGCATTGTTTGAGAAGACCATCAGCAATATCAAGGAAGTGAAGGCAAGAGGGGCAAAGGTCGTATTGGTTTGTCGGGACAGCTATCAGCCGGATCCGGATGTGGCTGACTGGAAATTTGGGCTGCCGGAATTTGATGATTTATTGATGCCAATGTTGGCAGTCGTACCGCTACAATTGATTGCATATTATACTTCTGTTTTGCGTGGCAACGATGTCGATAAGCCGAGAAATCTGGCAAAGTCAGTGACAGTGGAATAAACATACGATAAGACCATCCGCTGACACGGAAATCAATTTTTAAATGATGGTTTCAATTCTATGCCACAGGCGACTGCGGTCACAGGCAGACAGCGTAGCGAATCTGCCGGACGGTTCAGACAAGTTTTCTCAAAGAAATCCGAAAATTGATTTCCGTGAGTATGAACGGCGGCTCTTGGTGGCAAAGCCACCACCGGCAATGCATTGCCGGCATTGCAAAATTGTAGATTTTGCAATAGAGCCTGGTATAAAAGGTTCGCCTGTGGCGGTTTGTCTTATGTTTGTACTTTGCTATGAAATGAAGAGGAGGTTGTCCTATTCGGACGATAAAAACGATATGAAACATCGATTATTTTGTATTTTTTCGATTTCTCTGCTGCTTACCGGATTGTCAGCAGGTTCTGCTGTTACGATGATACCGGCTTCCGCGGAGGGTACCAGCGGTGACTATACCTATGAGGTAGATAGTGAAACGTTAAAAGGGTATCTGACTGGCTATACCGGTCAGGATACCGAAATCGTATTGCCGGAAGAACTGGATGGTACGGTCATTGCCGGTATCGCTGCGGATACATTTTATAACTGCGATACACTGGAGAAAATCACGATTCCTGCTACCATTACGGAAATTGGAGAAAGTGCATTTTTTGACTGCGATCATCTGAAAGAGTTTGCTGTTGCAGAAGACAGTGAAACCTATTATGCAAAAGACGGCGTCCTCTTCCGCAAGAAAGATGACTGCCTGATGGCATATCCGCCGGCACTGCCGGCAACCAGTTATACGGTTCCTGACGGAGTTAAAGAATTGTATTAT
This sequence comes from Oscillospiraceae bacterium, assembly GCA_016297675.1. Taxonomy (GTDB): domain Bacteria; phylum Bacillota; class Clostridia; order Oscillospirales; family Ruminococcaceae; genus Ruminococcus_C. The sequence continues at coordinate 8,130 of JAEDGE010000052.1, read as the reverse complement.
GCAGCGTTCGGCAAGTGTACAAATTTGCAGGAAATTCAGCTGCCGGACAGTTTGCAATACATTGATGACTGGGCATTTGCCTATGATACGTTTTCCAGTATTTCCATACCGGATAGTGTGGTGGAAATTTGCGATTATGCCTTTGCATATTGCGAAAACGTGACAGAATGGACACTGCCGACCGAATTGACCTATATCGGAAATGGTGCTTTTGCCGGTTGTACAGGCATGACAGAAGTGGTACTGCCGACCGGACTGAGCATAATCGGACAGGCTGCTTTTGCGGGAACGGGCTTGAAAGAAATCACCATTCCTGCCAGTGTGGAGGAAATCGGCTATAGTGCGTTTGGCTATGAAGTGGATATGACAACCACTGTGAAAAATTTCACGATTTATGGTGAGTCCGGCTCTGCGGCACAGAAATATGCAGCAGACAGTGATGAGGAGTATAGCTATCAGAATTCGTTTTCTTTTGTAACGGTACAGAATGCTGATATTGTAAGAGGTGGTCGAGGACAAGAAGATCTGTCTGCCACGGAGGAGATCAGCGAAGAGGATGACAGCAATGTGGTAATTACCGAGGAAAAAAAGAAGGGATTCAACAGCAAATATCTCTTGCTTGGAATCAGCGGTGTGGTATTGGTTGTTGGTGCAGTGTTGGTACTGTTGGGGCTGCGTACTGGAAAGCAGCCGGCAGAGAAGACCGCTGCGGAAGAGTCGAAGCAGAAGGATGACCAGACGGAGGAACAATCATGATGCGATGGAAACAAATGCTTTGCGGTTTTCTGAGCAGTGTAATGGTGCTTTCCGCTTTGCCGCTGTCTGTTTGGGCAGACGTTCCTGTTACGGAGGAAGATGACTGGGTTGTAGATGATATTACATTGGAAGTACAGGAAGACGGCACAGCATGGATTAAAAATTGCTTTCAGTCTGCCACTTCTGTGGACGTACCAGCAGAAGTGGATGGCGTGAAAATTACAGGCATCAAAGAGGGGGCATTTTCAGAATGCTTTCTGCTGGAGTCGCTGACTCTGCCGGATACCATTACAACGATTGAAGACAGTGCTTTTTATGGTTGTTCTGTTCTGACCACCTTGCAAATACCGGACACAGTGACCTCACTTGGCAACGGTACGCTGGAGGCGTGTACGGCTCTGACAGATGTGCAGTTGCCGGAAACGCTGGAAACGCTGCCAACTGGTACTTTTTACGGTTGTACTGCCTTAGAAAGCGTCACACTGCCAGCAAGTTTGACCACCATTGGGCAGGAATCATTCTATCAGTGTACTGCTCTGAAGGAAATCGATTTTCCGGAGCAGCTGCAAACAATCGAAACCTATGCTTTTGAAGGCTGTTCTGCTTTGGAAACGGTTGAAATTCCGGCATCTTGTACTACCATTGGTGATTTTGTCTTTGAGGGATGCTCTGCATTGCAGGAAATTCTGGTGGCGGACGACAATCCAAATTATCAGGATCAGGACGGTGTCTTGTTTGATGCAGATGGTTCTGTTTTAATCAAGTATCCGGATTCTCATAAACAGGTGGATTATGTGGTACCGGATGGCTGTACCCGTCTGGAGAACTGGAGTTTTACCGGGGCGGCTTCGCTAAAAAGCATCGATATCAAGAATATTACAGAACTGGGTGAGGATGTTTTTTTCTACTGTCAGTCCTTGCAGTCGATTGTCATTCCGGAAAGTATTACAGAACTGCCCAATAATACATTTGCGTATTGTACAGAATTGATCTCTGTCACGCTGCCATCCAAGCTTACGAGTATCGGAGACTTTTGTTTTTACACTTGTGTACGGCTGCCGGAGATTACGATTCCGGAAACGGTGAAAAAAATCGGGCAGCAAGCTTTTTACAACTGTTTAGAATTGCAGCAGTTGACACTGCCTTCTGGCATTGAGGAATTAGGAGACGGAGCATTTGGGCTGTATGCTGAGGCAGAGGACGAAACACCATCCGTTGTTAAAAATTTCTCTGTGACATATGGTGACAATTCTAAAATTAAAAAATATGTTTCCAAGTATAATATTCCAGCAGAAGTCGTTGCTGGCAGTAAAAGCAGCAGATGGATTTTGCCAGTTTGTATCATCGGTGGAGTCATTCTGGTCGCAGCAGGGATCGTGTTGATCGTTTGGATGAAAAAAAAGAAACATACAGGAAAGGGCGGAACGGCATGAGACAATGGAAACGGATGGTGATGGGATGCCTGACAACGGGGCTTTTGCTGTTCACTGGTTTGCCAGTACAAGCAGTGGAAGAGGATCTTAGCGGACGCACACAGAATGTCACAGATGGCAGTACATTTGAGGATGGTACACTGACGTATACGGTGCTTTCTAATATGCAGGTTTCTGTAACAAGCTGTATTTCAACAGCGACCAATATCAGTATTATGCCGAAGATTGACGGCTATGATGTCGTTTCCATTGGAGATCAGGCGTTTGCAGGGTGTGCGTCTTTGCAGTCTGTGACCATTCCATCCAGTGTAACAGAGATGGGAGAAGGGGCTTTTCAGGCGTGTACTTCCTTGCAGCGTATCAAATTGCCGGATAGCATTACAGAGGTTCCTGACGGTGCATTTTTGAGCTGTTCTGCGTTGGAAGAGGTAACCTTCGGTGACTCTGTTACAAGCATTGGAAGAATGGCATTTGCCTACTGTAATACATTGGAGAGCATTGAAATGCCGGATACGGTGACAGAACTGGGGGAACAGATGTTCATGGGCTGTTCTGCGTTGGAATCTGTCACGATGCCGGAGAACATGACAGCATTACCAGCTTACATGTTTCAGAATTGTTCTTCCCTGCAATCCTTTTCGATTCCGGATACCCTGACGGATTTGGGTTATCTGGCGTTTGTTGGGTGCAGCAGTCTGAAAGAACTGGAAGTTTCGGACAGCCATCCGATTTATCGCTTGCAAGATGGTGTATTGTACAACAAAGATTTAACGGAATTGTGTTTATATCCAGCTGGAAAAACGGAAACGGCATTTACAGTTCCAGAGGGTGTGACTGTTATTGATGATGGGGCTTGTTTTGCGGCTTCCTTCCAGTCATTGACCTTGCCGGAGCGTTTGGAGGTGATTGGTTCAGGGGCGTTTAACTACTGTACCAATTTGCAGGCAGTGACCATTCCGGAACAGGTAACGGCGATTTATGACCATGCTTTTTCGGATTGTTCCGCACTGACTTCTGTGGTTTTTGCTGGCGATGCAGAATCAACAGATAACGGCTTGCAAATCGGCGGATATGCATTCTTCTGCTGTGAAATGCTGATGGATGTGACCTTGCCAAAGCGAGTGACCGAAATTGGGGAGTTTGCCTTTGGTGCAACAGAACAGCAAAAAGTGAATGCAGACGGCAGCACAACAGACGAGATGGAAACCATCGCTGTGAGTGGCTTTCTGCTGACAGGCTACGAGGGAGCAGCTGCAAAATATATCAGTGCAAGCCGAAGCAACGGTGTACGGATTAATTTCAAATCGCTGGAAATTCCGTGGGTTAAGATTGTCAGTATTTCATTGGCTTGTACAGCGGGATTGCTGGTGATTTTCCTTGCCGTGCGATTGATAAAGAAAAAACGGCTGACGGCTGCGGAAAAGCAGGCATTGGAGGCTGCAACTGCTGAACGGCAGATACCGCTTTCCAAACGGGAACCAGATCCAGAACCGGAAGAAGAGCCATATGTCAGCATATTGGAGGATGCGGTAAAACCACAGTTGACGCATCAGTTCGGACATGACATGCCGGAGGAAACCACTGAAAAGACAGAAGAAACAGATTAAAATTTTCTTTCTTTGCAAAAAAACGGAGAGCAGTTTTATCCTGCTTTCCGTTTTTCTTTGTGATATATTGGAGAATACGTGGAATTAACGACTGTTTCCGCCACCGCCGAAACCACCGGAGCTGCTGCCTCCTCCGCCACCGCCGGAACCGCTGCTCTCTGATTCCACTTTGACACGAGAAACACGTTTATGTAGGAACTGGTCGGTTTTTCCGCCATAGCGAATCTTTCCGGATGGAATGTAAATCTGTGCAGATGGCTGCGATTTGAAGCGATAATGATGCTTGATACACAGCATGGTAATCAGTGCAATCACAAATCCAACAGCAAAGCTGATCAAGAATGCAGAGGTCATCTGTTTCTTTCGGATAAAAGGCGGCTTATTGTCTGACCATACAGGCGTATCGGTTTTTTCGTCAATGTATAAATATTGGTCGTATTCATCGTCATAGACATAGTAATCGTTTGGGATGCCTTTTTCATAGTAAGATTGTAAATTTTCACAGAAGATGGTAACAGCGGTATAAGGGTCTTCCTGTCCCCGTTTCATGTGCGGATTCATCTGACTGAAGATTTCAGAAATCCGGTCATCTCTAGCATTGGTATAGTAAAGCTGTGCCAGACCATGCGTTGCGATATAGTCATGTGGGGCATAATCGGTGCTGTCGATGTAGCTGCCGTATAAATCCAGATAGAGATAAACGCCGTCGGAATCCTTGGAATCCCCGAAGGTTGCCAGATAGTCATCAATGGCATATTCTCTTGCGTCCTCCTGACCAGAGAGTTCGTTTGCCCCCAGTCGAACAAAGACATTCATCTGAATGGATTCTGCCGTGTCAAAAATCAGCTGGCTCAATTCGATTTCTTCTTCCGTTGTCAGAACATCTGCCTCATCCCAGAGGTAGCATTCTTCCAGCATCAGCCCTGCACCAGCTGCCTCTATCGACAGCGGCTGCCACAGTGTGCCAAGGCTCAAGGCAGCGGCAGCGGTCAGAACGAGTGGTTTGACTGCGATTCTCATAGCACGACACCTCCAATCAAGCCGCCCAATAAGCCGATGACAACCATCAGACCAACACAAAAGGCAAGCAATTTCGTCCAGCTCAGCGGTGGTGTCCCTGAAAATTTTTTGGTCTGTCCGTTCATGGCAAAGCTATAGGTTTTACCGTTGTGCTTATAATTCATAAACCAGACCGGCAAAAGCACATAATCATGCTTGAGTTGTTCCAGATTTACGTGCACCTGCTTTTTCTTGACGGTAGTGTATTGGGTTAGGGTGGCATCCAGAACAGTTTCACTGGCTTCTTTGATGCGTTCTTGCACTCTTGGAATGGTGTTTTCCCATGTGATATCGTATTTTTCTGCCAGAAAGCCGCTTAGATACTGCATGGAGAATGGCCGCATTTCCTGATAAGGGAATGGCTCAATGGCATCCATCAGGGCATCATCAATTTTTTGCGAGCCGTCTGCGGGTACTCGTTCAAATGGAATGGCAGCTTGACGGGAAACGGCATATTCTTTGGTTTCTGTAACTTCATATTTGCCGTCTCTCCAACTGCGTACCACTTCGCCGATACCGTCCAGCTTGGCATCTGCGGTACAGCTGGCAAGCCAGAATGGTACATAAACGCCGCTCATCTTTTCCAGCTGCTGTTTGGATTTGAAGTCAGACGGTAGAAACCATCGCTTTTTGCACCAAGCTTTAAATTCCTTTTCGGCAGTTTCCCGCTGAACGGCAAATGGCAGGACAAAAGCGGGTTGATATGCTCCGGTCAGTCGCCCAGCAAGCACAACAGGATTGTGACAATAATAGCAGAAAGTCGCGGAAGTGGTCTCCTCTGCGATGATCTGTGCACCGCAGGAAGGGCATTCATAAAGACGGGTATGCTCTTCAAACGCCGTTGCGTCATTTTCATCTTTCAGTGTTTTGGCGTCAGGATCCGCATTTTTCTTTGCTTCTGTATTTTGTTCTTTATAGCGTTCCTCCATTTCGGCTTCTGTGAAGTCGCTGGCACAGTAGGGGCAGGAAAACTGCTGCTTTTCTGGATTAAATACCAATTCACCGCCGCAGTAGGGACACTTGTATTGTACAGTATTCACTGGATTCCTCCTCGTTCAGATTGGTACAGCGGCAAGCAAAGTTGCCGCTGTGTTACAAAACAGAATGGTTCGATTATCCTCTTGGCTTGCCGCATTCCGTACAGAATTTTCCGGTGTTGGTCGCACCGCAGCTGCAAGTCCACTTGCCGTCTGCCGGCTTTGGTTTGCCACATTCTGTGCAGAATTTTCCCGTGTTTTCTGCACCGCAGCTGCACTTCCAAGCACCAGTCGGGGCAGGCTTCGGCTTGCCACATTCGGTGCAGAATTTTCCGGTGTTGGTGGCACCGCAGGCACACTGCCAGCCGTTTGCAGCACGCTGTGGAGCCGCAGCTTGCTGCCGCTGTGCGTTCTGCATTTGCATCTGCTGCAAGTTTGCAGCACTGGCACCAGCCATAAAACCGCCGGCATTCTGCATGCCCATACCCATGCCCATGAACGCCTGTGCGGCTCCGGCAGAGTTGGAACCGGCAGCTTCCATGCCTCTTGCCACAGAACCCTGTACATAGCCTTCCCGAATAGTGGCATCCGAGAGCATTGCCCCTTGGTTCCGCATATTGATGAGCTTCTTGCTGTCTTCGTCATAACTAATGCTGGCAATGCCGACAGAGCAGATTTCAATGCCTCGCAGCTGATTCCAGCTTTCATCCAGTACATTGCTGAGATATTTGGTTAGTTCCATGCTCTTGGACGGCAGACTGGAGATCCGAACGCCATCCACAGACATTTGCCCAATCGCACTCTGCAATGCGGTCAAAAATTCTGCGTTAAACTGTTCATTGATATGATTAAAATCAACCCGTCCTGTGCTGCACAGACTTTGGTTTTCCATGAAAAATTTCAGTGGGTCAGTTACTTTGATGGAATAGGTACCGTGACAACGCAGGAAGAGTTCTGCATTATAAAAGTTATCGAAATATTGCAGGGCGTTCCGTGTGCCGAAGCGAATGCCACGGATTTCAGAAAGGTTGACAAAGAATGCCTGCTGAGATTTGCCCGGCTGACCGCCGAATTTGAAACGCTCAAACGTTTCCCGTACAGAGGCTTTCAAATCGCCGTTGAACAGGGAAGGAGATTCCGAGAGAAATACCTCGTAGTAACCCTGTTCGGCAGTATAGTCCACAATTTTACCGCCTTCTGTCAGGAACATCATCTGATTGGGACCGACTTCAATGCGGGAGCCATTAGAAATGATGTCTACACTGCCTCTTTTATTGCTGCTTCGCTTGTTGCTGACTTGTTCGCCCTTGGTGAGAATGGTGGTTGGTGTCATGTCCTGTGCTTTGATGTAGTCCAGCCAGGAATCGGCAAGTGTACCGCCGACTGCACCCATTGCTGCTTTTACAATACCCATAATATGTACCTTCTTTCTAAAATATCATCAGAGTGATGTGTTGGAGTCATCCTGCCGGCTTCGCAGAATGCGGTTTTTCGGGTCAAAAAACTATATCAAAATTATATCACGTTTTTTTCAAAAAATCAAGCACTTTTTCGGTGCGGTTTTGGCAACTGTGACGGGAAATCTGAAATAGGAGCATTTGTGTTTTAGGATAAATGGCAGGGAATATGTGGAAAATAAACAAAAATGAAGCCAAAATAAAATTTATTTTTGTGCAAATAAAAGGATTGACAAAAGAGGAAAAGCGTGATATAATAATAAAGCTGTCGCACGAGAGTGAAGATTGCCGAAAGAAACGGAAAAGAATTTGTATAGCATTTGATTTCGAACGGGAGTTCATAAAAATGAAATAAAATTCATAAAACGTTTACTTGACATTCTCATGAAAGTGTGATATAATAAATAAGTCGTCAGGACAGAGCACAGAAAAACGAAACATTAAGTTTACGTGATATTTTCTTTCGCAACGTTCTGAAACAGACAATGTTTGTTGTGGGAGCTTAGCTCAGCTGGGAGAGCATCTGCCTTACAAGCAGAGGGTCACAGGTTCGAGCCCTGTAGCTCCCACCATTACGGTCTGGTAGTTCAGTTGGTTAGAACGCTGCCCTGTCACGGCAGAGGTCGTGGGTTCGAATCCCATCCAGATCGCCAACGCCTCTGTAGCTCAGTCGGTAGAGCAGGGGACTGAAAATCCCCGTGTCATTGGTTCGATTCCGATCGGAGGCACCAAAGAATATGTTGTGGTATCTGCAATAGCGGGTGCGGAAAGCTGCATATTCTTTTCTTGCGGATTTAGCTCATCTGGTAGAGCGCCACCTTGCCAAGGTGGAGGTAGCGAG
>JAEDGE010000220.1 GCA_016297675.1 Oscillospiraceae bacterium | reverse complement strand
CACTTGAAGCTGCCCCATTATGTGACGTTCCAGTCCAAGTTGGATGCAGTGAGAAAAACACGGAGGAAACAGGAACATGGAGAGAGCGGAACACTATAACTATGCCTTTCTGGACGAAGGCTCAAAGCGAGAGATTCGCCGCTGTGTGCTAAAAGCAGTCGCAATTCCCGGATATCAGGTGCCCTTTGGTTCGAGAGAGCTGCCCATCGGCAGAGGCTGGGGGACAGGTGGGATCCAGCTGACACTCTCTTTGATTGGTCCGTCCGACACCCTGAAAGTCATTGACCAGGGCAGCGATGACAGTGTAAATGCGGTCAATATCAAGAAGTTTGTGAAGCTTTGCACGAACATTGAAACGACCACAGATACCCATGCGGCAACACTGATTCAGTCCCGTCACCGAATTCCAGAGGTGCCTTTAAGAAATGACCAGATTTTAATCCTTCAGGTGCCAATTCCGGAGCCTTTGCGTATTGTGGAGCCAAAGGAGGAAGTGACCAAGAAAATGCATGCGGAAAAGGACTATGCACCCATCTGGTTGCAATTGTATGAGAGTATCATCAAGTACGGCAAGGTCACCATTCCTACAGAGTATCCCTGTACTGTAGAAGATCGCTATATCATGAATCCCAGTCCTATTCCGAAATTTGACAACCCGAAGCTGCACCAATCTCAGTGTTTGTATTTGTTCGGAGCAGGACGGGAAAAGAAAATCTATGCCATTCCGCCTCATACCAATGTGGTTTCCTTGGCATTTGACGATGTGCCTTTTGAACGAGAAAGCTTCCAAGGCAGAAAGTGCCGTCTTTGTGGCAGTACCGATACCTATCTGGATGAACTGTTTGATGCAGAAACGGGAGAGAAGATCTATCAGTGTTCTGATACCGCATATTGCAAGGAGGTGCGTTCTCGTGAAGCTTGAAGAAAAACCGGTATTACAGGTGCGTCATCTGACGGTACGCTATGGCGAAGGCTGTCCGATGTGCAGAACGCATCTGGAAAAGAACCGCTGCACCGTCTGTGGAACGGTCTGGGCAGCAAATGATATTTCTATTGAAGTATATCCCGGTGAAGTACTGGGCATTGTGGGCGAAAGTGGCTCGGGCAAATCCACACTCATGCAGAGTCTGTACTTCGACATTATCCCCACTTCTGGCGAAGCCTATTTGGACGATTACAAAAAGGGGCAAGAAAGCATCTGGATGGCAAGTGCGGCAGAACAGCGGCACATCAAAAACAGTATCATGGGTATGGTCTATCAGAATCCAGTGCGTGGTCTGCGAATGAACTACTCGGCGGCATCCAATATTGCAGAAAAACTCATTGCTGCCGGAAACCGCAGTGCCGGTCATATGACAGCACGTGCCAAGGAACTGCTGTCCGCAGTGGAGATCCTCACCTCCCGTATGGGAGAAGCACCGAAAAATTTTTCCGGCGGTATGCAACAGCGTGTGCAAATTTCCAAGGCATTGGCGAACAATCCATCTATTTTACTACTGGATGAGGTGACCACTGGTCTGGATTTGTCGGTACAGGCGAAGGTTCTGGATCTGATTCGGCGAATCAAGGCAGAGTACAATATTTCTATTCTGTTGGTTTCCCATGATCTTGCCGTGATTCGGATGCTGGCAGACCGGACGGTTGTAATGTTGGACGGGAAGATTATTGAAAGCGGTCTGACAGATCAGATTCTGGAAGATCCACAGCATGCCTATACGCAGCAGCTGGTGCATTCGCTGTTGTAATTTGAGACAGAGGAGAAAACATATGCTCATTTTGTTTCCATTGGCATTGATTGTGGTGCTAATTTGGGTTGGCATTGAAATGACACCCAGCCGCAGAAGAAAACGGGAAATTCAGGCGGAAAAAATACAACTAAGAAAACCATTCTGGGAATCCTGTGCCTCCAGAGGTCTGGATATTCTTCCAGCAGATGAAAAGGAAAAACGAATCATTGGAGAAAAAATTTTGTGGCGGGAGTTCATAAAAAGCATTCCAGCACTGGTCATTTGGATAGTAGTTTTTATCTTGCCGATTCACTTGGCAAAACAGCAGTTTTGGATGCTTGTTGGCTGTATCGCTATACTACTTCTTTTCTGCGTCATGACGCTGCGTTTCTATTTGCTTCATCCTTTTGCACTGATTGCCGGAAACTTTTCCCTCTATGGAGGTCTTTGTCAGACAACAAGAGAATGGGAACATGATTGTTCCCCAGATGAACATCAAGTGCAGATGAATGGTGTCTGGCTGAATGTGGATGCCATTCGGTTTAAAGTCCTGCGGAAAAATACCAGTTATTATTATTACATTGTACAGTTTTATCATGGAAAAGAATCTCTGTTTCTTCGGACAGATGATATTGTGGCAGAATCAAGAACCGGTGAATACCATCCGGATTATGATAACGCATTTCCATCACAGGAGGAACCAAATTTATGATTGCAATCAAAAACGGACGTATTGTTACGCCGGATCAGATTATAGAGGGAAAAACGCTGCTGCTGGATAACGATCGCATTTTCGATCTCTGCCAGTTTGACGGCACAGCAGATAAGACCATTGATGCCCATGGCAGATATATTCTGCCGGGCTTTATTGATGTACATTCCGATAAGATTGAACAG
>JAEDGE010000219.1 GCA_016297675.1 Oscillospiraceae bacterium | reverse complement strand
GGACAGTGAATAAAAAACAGCATACTTTTGAGATTTCTGATTCTATCAAATGAATGAAGAAAGGAGATCCCTATGACAGCAAAGCATCACATTGCCTGTGCTGAAATCACTGATTTTCCAAGTATTAATATGTTTTATAAGGATGTATGTGCAGCCCAGAATGAAGGATACTGCACTTGTTGGAATATGGAAATCTATCCGCATGAGGAGGATTTAAAAAAGCATATTGAACAACAGGAATTGTATTTGTATCGCCAGGATGCAGAAATTGCAGCTGCTATGGTGCTTGTAGAGCATGAAACGGAGGAATATCGGAATGCTATATGGAAGGTACAGGCAACAGATCATGAAGTTTATTTTCTACAACTTCTTGCCGTGCATCCAAAATTCCGTGGACAGCATCTTTCCGATCAGATGATGCAATTTATGATAGAAACAGCATACCAAAATAACAAAAAAGCATTGCGTCTTGCAGTTGTGAAGGGAAATCTACCTGCGGAACGGTTATACCAGAAGGTGGGATTTCAATATATTACAGAATATACAATTCAATATGAATTGACAGGAAAAGTAACTTTTTTCCTGTATGAAATGGATTTGACAAATCGAAAGGAGTATCTTTATGGCATTACCTGATTTTAAGAAACTGGAACAGAATAAAACGGTTGTTCCTGCATGGGCAAAATATCTGAAAAACGGTGAGTTTATCAGTTATGAGAATACTTATAAGAGCAAGATTTATTTTCATTTGTTTGACCGATATGAATATCCCTGTGCAGAAACAGGAGCAATTCGCTATTATGTCTATGATCCGGTGAAGCATGGTGCGGATCCGACAAAAAAATATCCTGTTCTGATGTGGCTGCACGGAGCAAGTAACTCGCTCATGGAGGAAGGATGTATCATGTGCTGTGGTGCGGAGCAGTATGCCTCTCCACGGTATCAGCAGGAAATGGGCGGTGCGTATCTGATTGTGCCGCTTGCCAATGAAAGGCGTCTGGAAGATGGAACGCTTCTCGGCACATGGGAAAAAGCATATTCTGCACCGATCAAGGCAATTTTTGATAAGGTCTGTGCGGAACATGCTGAACAGGTTGGGAAAAAATTTGTCATGGGAGCGTCCGCAGGCGGTTACTTCACCTGGCAGTTGTTGGAGGATTTCTGTGGCTTTTTTGATGGGGCAATTCCGATTTCGTCCAGCTATCTTCCTTCAGATGCATCACTGAACCGGATTTCTGAAAGCGGTATCCAACTCATCCTTGCCCATGGAAAACATGATGAATTGGCTGACTTTGCAACCTGTATTCTTCCACGGATGGAAACGCTTCAGAAAATGCAACATACCATTTGCTTCTTTCCAGAATGGGTTTATAATGGGGATGGCGGTGTGTCTTCTGTATTTTATGGACTGGAAATGGGGCAGCACTGCATGATTAACTGGATACAGCACAATTTGATGTTTGATAATGGTACACCTGCGGATGAACGACTGCCGGATGGTGTCACGGGGTGGATTCGGCAGATTTGCAATTCGTGAAAGGAAAGAAAATGAGATTTTGCTGCATACATAAAAGAGAATGTGCTTCGCTTGTTGATATGCGAATGCTATTTCTGCAAGAGGATTGCAACGATATATCCGAGGAACAATTTTGCAAAATAGCAGAGAATCTGCCTTCCTATTTTGAGAAGCATATTGATAAAGATTGTTTTGCTTTCGGTGCATATGATAATGGGAAACTTGTTTCAATTGCTCTGCTTCTGATAATAGAAAAGCCGAGCAATCCACGCTTTGTGACTGGCAGAATCGGTGAAGTGCTGAATGTTTATACCGTTCCAGAATATCGCAGGCAGGGGATTGCAACGAAAGTCATGCAAATGCTTATGGATTTTGCAAAGGAAAATGCTTTGGATTTTGTGGAACTGAAAGCCACAAAAAATGGCTATCCACTTTATAAAAAGCTTTATTTTGTTGAGAGCTCTACAACTTATATTTCCATGAAACGTATACTGGAATGAGAAAGAAGGGATACCTATGAATATCAAAAATAAACATATCGATGGAGGAAAAGCGTTCGATTGGGGCAGAACCTCTGCGGATTATGCGAAATTCCGTGACATCTATCCACAAGTGTTCTATGATAAAATCACAGAACGTGGACTTTGCATCCATGGGCAAACCGTTCTGGATTTGGGAACGGGTACAGGTGTCCTGCCGAGAAATCTATACCGTTATGGTGCAAAGTGGACAGGCATCGATCTTTCTGAAAATCAGATTGCACAGGCGAAAATGCTCTCACAGGATATGGAGATTTCTTATTTTGCAATGCCAGTAGAGAAGATGGATTTTCCTGACCACTCGTTTGATGTAGTGACTGCCTGTCAGTGTTTCTGGTATTTTGACCATGAGAAAATCATGCCGGTACTGCATCGAATTCTGAAACCAAACGGCAGCATTCTCGTGCTGTATATGGCATGGCTGCCATTTGAAGATACCATTGCAGAAGCAAGTGAAAAACTGGTGCTGCAATACAATCCGAGCTGGAGCGGTGCTGGCGAAACGGTGCATCCTATCTGGATTCCGGAAGGTTATTCGGAGAAATTTGAACTTGTACAGCGGGAGGAATATCGGATGGAGGTTCCATTT
>JAEDGE010000051.1 GCA_016297675.1 Oscillospiraceae bacterium | reverse complement strand
TCATCTCTGGCATTTTGCAGCATCAATTCACTGGGGGATTCTCCTCCCATGATACGAGCAATCTCCTGTACCCGTCCTGCAAAGTCCAGCGGTGTGACACGAGTAACCGTTCGTTCCTGCTCGACCTGCTTTTCAATCAGTAAGTGATGATTTGCCATCACGGCAATTTGCGTCAAGTGCGTAACACATAACACTTGTCGATTTCTTGCAACTTCTTTCAGTTTCATTCCAATTTTCTGAGCGGCTTTTCCGCTGACACCAGTGTCAATTTCATCAAAAATCAAAGTCGGTATCTGGTCACGGTCTGCAATCACACACTTCAATGCCAGCATCATCCGGGACAATTCGCCTCCGGATGCAATTTTCGCCAATGGCTTTGGCGTTTCTCCTTTATTGGCAGAAATCAGCAGTTCCATGCTGTCCATCCCTTGGATGGTCAGTTTTCCCGTTGTATGTGCCACTTGCAGTACAACATCCGGCATATTCAAAAATGTAAGCTGCTCCATCACCGCAGTTGTAAAGCGTTCCGCTGCTGCTGCACGTCGCTGAGAAAGCTGTTTTGCCTCTTGCGAAACCACTTCTAATAAGCGATTTTTCTCCTCTAACCATGCGGAAATCGTTGCAGTATCCCGTTCGATTTGCTGAAGCTGTTCTTCTGCTTCGGCTGCACGTTCTATTAACTCATCACAAGTACACAAATAGGTTTTGGAAATCTGCCGCAGAGCTTCCGCCCGCTGCTGTAACTGTTGATATTGCTGTGCATTTTCCTCAAGTGTCTGCATCTTATGAAATAAACTCTCTGACAAGTCCGAAAGCTCTACTTTGACTGCTTGCAATCGTTGCACCCATGCATCCTGTTCTATCGCTTCTGCCTCTGGAAGGGGAGCATTCGTCAGCAGTTGTTCGGCTTCTGCAACATTGGAAATGGCACTGCGTTCGTTTTCTTCTAACAGCTGCCATGCTGAACGAAACGCAGTAGCGGCATCTTCTGTTTCTTGCAATTGCATCATTTTTTCCGCAATTTGATCTTCTTCTCCTGGCTGTATCTCCAAGGCACGTACCTCTTCCAGCAGGGTTTGTAAGTAGGTTTGCTTCTGCTTGCGTTCCTTTGCAGCTTTCTGGGCAAGACTGAGCTGTTTTGCGGTCTTTTGCAACGCACGAAAATGAGATTGATAGGATTGCAGCAACGGCAGATTTTCTCCAAACTGGTCAATCATCTGTAAATGCTGTTCTACAGAACGCAGGATTTGATTATCATGCTGTCCATGAATATGAATCAACCGTTCACCCAGTTCCCGCAGAGCAGAAACCGTTGCAGTACGATGATTAATACGGGCTGTGCTGCCGCCGTCTGCCATAATTTCTCTCGTCAGCAACAATTCCCCATCCGGCGCGGACAATCCCAATTCTTCCAGACAAGATAAAACCGGCGGTTCCAATTGGGTAAACAATGCAGAAACCACCGCTTTTTTACAGCCTGTCCGTACCAAGTCCTTTGTGACACGTTGTCCTAACACTGCATTGATTCCATGAATCAAAATGGATTTTCCGGCACCAGTTTCTCCTGTAAACACATTAAAATGCTGAGAAAACGGAATGGTTGCTTGTTCAATGACCGCCAGATTTTCAATCGAAAGCTCTGTCAGCATACAGTTCCCCCCTTCTCCCCTGTTTGCATCCAGACTGCATACTGCTTTGCAAAAATGGCAGCCTGCTCCTCCGAACGCATCAGTACAAAAATCGTATCCTCTCCTGCCAGCGTTCCAACAATGCGTCTATCTTGACTGGCATCCACAGCAGCACACACTGCCTGTGCCATACCAGCACGGCAATGCAATACCGCAATTTGTCCGGCATAATCCGTTCGCAAAATCGAATCTCTCAAAAGATGATCAGAAACCGGTGTCTGCTCCGGCAGACGGTAACAGCAGACGCCTGTTTCTAAATGCTGTTTCACGAGCTGCAATTCTCGAATATCTCTGGAAATTGTGGCTTGTGTTGCTGATATTCCCTGTTCTGCCAATGCTTGCAACAAATCTTCCTGTGTTTCCAATTCTCTCTGCTGCACCAGTTTCATAATTGCGGCATGTCGTTCTTTTTTTCCCATCTCTGCACCTTCTCTTTTCCAATTTCCCCTTTTAGAGACTGCATCATTTTCCGATTTAATGAATCAAAAAAAGTATTCCCACTCATGTCAATCAATGAAATTTCATGCGGAGAACGATAGATTTCCAGCATATGATAAGCATCCAGACCAATCGGCGGTGCACCATCGGCACTAATATACACATCTCTGATGTCCTGTAATTGCAGCATAACACGCAGACGACTTTCCGGTGAAAATAAAATGGGTCTGGCAGAAAGGGAATGTGGACAAATCAAAGTCATTTCCAAGCAGGAAAATTCCGGTTCAATAATTGGCCCACCAGCAGAAAGTGCATAAGCAGTAGAACCAGTCGGTGTACTAAACAGTACCCCATCAGCCCGATATTCTCCTAACAATACTTCATTCCGATAAACCTGAAAATCTACCACATGGGCATACTGTCTTGCAATGGTGATGTCATTGAGTGCGGTACAATGCTGTACAACATGACCATGCAAATCCACCAAATCCCCGCATAGCAGCATTCGCTTGGAAACACGGTAATCGCCTGTTTGCAAACGTGCAATCTCCTGTATTTGATGAGATTCCAATGCTGCCATAAAGCCAAGTCGTCCGGTATTGATACCGAGCAGCTGCGTTTCTGTGTGAATCAAATGGCTGGCACAACGTAAAATAGTACCATCTCCGCCAATGGCAATGGCAAATTCCGCCCCCTGCACCGCTTCTGCAAACGGAGCATACTGTACAAATGCTTTGTCAAAAAACAGTGCCCGCAGTTCCGGATCGGCAATGGGTGTCATACCGCAGCGGTGCAGCACATCACAAACTTCTCTCGCACAGGAAAGTGCGGTATCTTTTTTCAAATTTGGAAAAATAACAGCTTTCATGTGCCAGTTCCTCCTATTTTTTGTCTGCAGCCAGTGCCTGTGCTGCAATGGCTTGTGGTGAAAATGGGATAGGCGATACCTGATTTCCTCGTTTTACCAGAACCAGATATTCTGCATTACCGGAACCGCCTCGAATCGGCGAAGGGCAAAGCAGCTGGATATGCAGTCCATGCTGTTCCAATGCCATACAAACAGTCTGCAAAACACGTACATGTACAGCCTTGGAACGTACAATACCATTCTTCCCCACATCTGTCCGACCCGCCTCAAACTGCGGTTTAATGAGCAGGACAGCAGTTCCCGTATCTGACAAAAAACGACAAATGTCAGGCAAGATTCGTTCCAGAGAAATAAAGGAAACATCCACTGAAAGAAAGTCAATGCAATCTGGAATGGCTTCTCGCTGCAAAGTACGGATATCCGTTCCCTCCATGCAAATCACACGGGCATCCTGCCGCAAAGATTCTGCCAGTTGTCCATGTCCGACATCCACCGCATACACTTTCTCTGCACCATATTGAAGCATACAATCTGTAAAGCCGCCAGTTGAAGCACCAATATCCATACAAATGCAGCCTTTCAGCGATAATTGCTGCTGTTTCAGAACCGCTTCCAGTTTCAAACCGCCTCTGCCGACATACCGTAAATCCTCACCGATTCGTACCAATTCTGCCGTTTCTTCTGTTAGTTTTGCCGGTTTTGTACAAATCACACCATCTACCTGAATTTGTCCATTTAGAATCAATGCCTTTGCACGCTGTCTGCTGGCAGCCAGTCCTTTTTGCAAAACCAACAGATCCAACCGCATCATACTGGCTGCTCCTTTGCAGTCTGGGGAACCGTTTCACAAATGGTCCGAAACATTGCGGCTTCAGAAAGTCCGATCTGTTCCAGCTGAGAAGAAATCGTTGCCTGTGGAATAAATCGCTTTGGTGCAATTCGCTGATAGGATCCATGATACCCTTTTTGCAGGAGTGTATCCCCTAACAGCTGCGAAATGCCGCCATAATAATATGCCTCTTCAAAAAAGAGAATATGCTGATAGGAACAGCACAATTCCGGCACCAATTCCGGCAGCGGAAAAATCTGCGTCAGCTTCAGCAAATCACAGCAAATTCCCTGCTGTTCTGCCTTTTTCTTCGCCCGATATAAATTGTCATACGTTCTGCCATATCCAATCAGCAGCACATCTGTCCGGCTTCCGGCAGTATGCGTATAAGCAGTATTCAATGCACTTTTATCAAAAACAGTATTGTCTGCACCTCTTGGATAGCGAACACATGCCAAACCAGTATCCTGATACATTGCCTGTCGCAGACAAAGGGTCAGCTCATCATAACAGGCTGGTGCATAAATGGTAGTGCCTGGTATGGAAGTCAGGAAAGAAACATCAAACAACCCATGATGGGTCTCGCCATCTTCCCCTACCACACCAGCACGATCAATTCCCAGCACAACATGCAACTTTCCAATCGCAACATCATGCAGCAGCTGGTCATAAGCACGCTGCAAAAAAGAGGAATAGACTGCAAATACCGGCAGCTTTCCCTGTGATGCTAAAGCAGCTGCAAATGTCACAGCGTGCTGTTCTGCAATTCCCACATCATAATACCGCTGCGGATAAGTGCGGGAAAAATACTGCAAACCGGTACCATGTTCCATCGCTGCGGTAATCGCACAAATGGAATCATCCTTTTTCGCAAGCCGTACCAGTTCTTTTCCAAAAATATCCGAATAGGTATCCTTGCCCGAAATTTCCGGATTCCCAGTCTCCACATTAAAACGAGAAATACCGTGAAATTCTCCCGGATTTTTTTCTGAGGGCAGATAGCCCTTTCCTTTCACGGTATGCACATGCACAAAAACAGGACAGGCGTAGGTTTTGGCTGCCTGTAATACCTCTTCTAAATCTTCCAGATTGTGTCCATCTACGGGTCCCAGATACACAAATCCAAAATCTTCAAAAATGGTAGCAGAACGAAAAACCGTGTCTCGCAGTGCATCTTTCGAGGATTTCAGCATTTTTGCAACGGGTGCCCCAATCACGGGCGTTTTTTGCAGCTTACGTTCTACTGCTTTTTTGGTCTTCACATAGTTCTCAGAACTGCGGATATTGGAGAGATATTTTGCAACCGAACCAACATTTTTAGAAATCGACATTGCATTGTCATTTAAAATCACAATCAAGTGATTTTTGCTCTTTCCAGCATTGTTCAAGCCTTCAAAAGCCAAACCACCAGTCATCGCACCATCACCCAATACAGCAACTACATGATGCGGATTTTCATCCAGCCGCATTGCCTCTGCAATGCCACTTGCTACGGAAATAGCTGTGCTGCTGTGCCCACTAATAAACGTATCATGCGGTGACTCCTCTGGCTTTGGAAAACCGGAAATACCGCTTTCCTGCCGAAGTGTTGCAAATTGAGGATAACGTCCCGTTAAAATTTTATGCGTATAGCACTGGTGTCCAACATCCCATACGAATTTATCCTGTGGGGAATCGAAGACCCTGTGCATCGCAACCGTCAGCTCCACAACCCCAAGATTTGAGGCAAGGTGCCCACCGTTTTTGGAAACAGTCTGCACCAAAAGAGAACGGATATCTTTACAAAGCAGCTGACATTGCTCCAAACTCAGTTTTTTTAAATGCTCCGGCAGCTGCATAGAAGCCAGAGAAGGCCGTTTCTCCGACTGAACTGTGTTTTCGTTCATAACATCCCTTCTTAAAATATGATTTTCACGTCTATATTTCGACTGTCAGGAAGGTACACGGTCTGATTTGTTCAATTTTTCCGCATCAAAAGTGACTGTGTCAATGCCAGTAAAAATTCAGGTTGCGGCAATGTCTCCAGAACAGCAATCGCCTTTTGGGTCAAAGCCTCTGCTTCCTGTTGGGCGGCTTCCAGTCCTAACAATGTTACAAATGTCACTTTTTGCTCTGCCGCATCGCTGCCGACTGGTTTGCCCAGTACCTCAGTTGTACTGGTCACATCCAAAATATCATCTACGATCTGGAATGCCAGTCCCAGATAACTGCCGTATGCATCAGCGGCATCCATCTGTTCCTGTGTGGCACCGGCGGCAATACAGCCCATCCGGCAAGCAACCCGAATCAAAGCACCCGTCTTAAAATCGCACATAGTACGCAATTGTTCTGCGGTCACATCGGTTCTGCCTTCCTGTTCCATATCCAATACCTGACCGGCAATCATACCATGCTGTCCGCTGGATTCTGACAATTCTGTGATCAGACGAATTTTTTGTGCATCAGATAAAACCGGATCTTCTGCCAGAATAGAAAATGCATGAATGCTCAGAGCATCCCCTGCCAAAATCGCAAGAGCTTCCGGAAATGCCTTATGACAGGAAGGTCTGCCCCGCCGCATATCATCATCATCCATTGCTGGCAAATCATCATGAATCAGGGAAAAGGTGTGTATCATCTCAATTGCCGCTGCGGCGGACATTGCCTGAGCCTCTGTTCCACCAAACATCCGGCAAAATTCTAATACCAATACTGGACGAATCCGTTTTCCACCGGCTGCAAGGGAATACCGCATCGCCTCTACGACAGAGGTTTCCTGCAATGCACTTACTGCATCATCCGGCAAATAAGTATTGAAAGCGGCTTCTACTTTTGCAGCATCCTGCTGTAACTGTTGTTTCATCTCTGCTTCTGTCATCATCCTTGCTGCACCTCCTCTGTTGTCAAAGAAAACTGTTTTTCTGCTTCCTGCAAAGCATTCCGGCAGGCTTCTGACAGCTGCATTCCCTTTTGATATACTGCAATGGCTTCTTCCAATGGCAGCGATTCTTTCTCCAGCTTTTCTGTCAGCTGTTGCAGCTGCTGCAAATTTTCTTCAAATGTCATGTGATTCTCCCTCCTGCTCCACAACTTGTACCTGTATGGTACCATGTGCCAGCTGAATCGTCAGACGATCCCCTGCTTTGAGTGCTTCGGCAGACCGAATGACTTGATTTCCCTGATAAACAATGGCATATCCGTTCGATAAAATCCGCAGCGGATTGTTACTCTCTAATGCTGCCTGCTGCACTTGCAGTCGCCACGCCTGCTGCCGAAGCTGATGCTGCATGGCAGTTTGTAGCCGTTTTGTCAATCCTTTTTGTTGCTGCTGCAATGCCAACAAACGATTCTGCGGAGAATGCTGCTGCAATCGCTGTACCAGTGTTTGCAGTTGCATCTGCTGTTCCTGCAACACTCTATGCAAAGCCCCTTGCAGCTGATGCCGGTTTGTCTGTACTACCTTTTGCAAAACAGAAATCTGCTTCTGCGGTGCAAAGTGAGAAAGTGTCTTTTGCTGTACCGCAAGCTGCGTCTGTTTTTGCTGTAATAATAATGCCATCGCTGTCTGCATCCGTCTACAATATGTCTGTATCTGCTGAAACAAATCCGCTGCGGATGGTACCGCTAATTCCGCAGCAGCAGATGGAGTCGGTGCACGCAAATCTGCTGCATAATCCGTCAATGTCTCATCTGTTTCGTGTCCCACTGCGGAAATGACTGGTATTGGACAGTGATAGACTGCCAACACCACTTCTTCGGTCTGAAATGCCTGTAAATCCTCCGCTGAACCGCCGCCTCGCCCGATGATCAAAATATCACAATCCGATTGTGCAGCTGTTTGCATGGCATGGCAAATGGACTGCGGTGCGGCTTCTCCCTGTACTTGTGCCGGAAATAAACACAACTGTACCAGTGGAAATCGTCTGCCAATTACTTGCTCGATGTCATGAATGGCTGCACCGGATGCAGAGGTTATCACACCGATTTTCTGTGGAAAAGGCGGCAGCGTTTTTTTCTTTGCAGCATCAAATACACCCATGGCGTGCAGCTTTTTCTTCCGCTGTTCTAAGTTTGCCTGCTGCTGTCCCACACCGTCCGTTTGCAAATCTGTCACATATAACTGAAACGCACCATCCCGCTCATACAACGTAGCAGAACCAGCAGCAATCACGCACATACCATCTGCAAGCGGAATCCGAATTCGACTTGCCTGATTCCGGAATAGCACCGCTTTCACACTGCTTTCTGCATCTTTCAGTGTAAAATAACAATGTCCGGAACGCTGATTGCGGACAAAACCAGAAATTTCTCCTCGCACCAGAATCCCGTTCAAATGCATATCTTCTTTTAATTTAAACGTCACATAGCGGTTCAGTTGTGTGACCGTTAAGACTGCCATGTCACACCTCCTTCTGCCTGTATCGCTGCATAGATGGCTGCCCCCACAGCATTGTCACAGGAAAATGCTGGTTCTGCAAAATAAACATTACCAGCCTGTAACAATTTTTCTCGCATCCAATGATTGGACATCACACCTCCAGCATAAAGAACGGGTAAATCTCCATATTGTTGTCGGGCAGCAGCAGTCATTTCAAAAATCGTATCTCTCACGCTCGTCAGACAATAACGTGCCACATCTGCTGGTGCAGTGCCCTGTTGTATCATAGACTGACAACGATTTTCCAATCCGGAAAGGCAACAGTTTCCCTCTCGAATGACCGGCTTAGTACGATACTGCTCCGTGCTACTGGCAGCCAGACGCTCCAGCTCTGCACCGCAAGGGAACTGCAATTGTAACATAAGCCCAACCCGATCAATCGCCTGCCCAGCTTTCAAATCCAACGACGTACCAACCTGTTTGATTTTCAGACAAAGCGTATCATCCGGTTCGCAAAGCAAACAGTCTGTCGTACCACCGCTGACATGAAACGCCAGAAAACGGGTTTGCAGCAAGGAAAGCATATGGGCAGAATATAACGCTGCCAGAATATGCCCAACCTGATGAGATGTTTCATAAATAGGAAGTCCAGCAGAAATACCAATCATATTGGCAGCAGTCTTTCCACAAAGAAAACAAGGCATATAGGAACCCTCTATATTACGTGGACGCACTGTTACACCAATACCCGTCAGGTTTTGCGGTGGTTCCGGCAGCAGCGTTTGCAACACTTCCGGCAACTGTCGAGTATGATGAAACACGGCATCACTCTGCCGCAAACCTGCCATGCCAGCCTTTACCGGAAGTAATTTTTTTGCCTGCCGCACCTGTCCGCTCTCTGTATCTAACAGGGCACAGGATGTGGTATAATTGCTGGTGTCCAGCCCCAAAAACTCACGCATGGGATTCTGTCCCAGTTTCCTCAGAATGGTCACGAGCATAGTTGCCCAATACGCCATTGACAAAAGAAATATCTTCCTGATAGCCGTATGCTTTTGCAAGAGAAATGGCCTCGGAAATTGCAGCATTCATTGGCATCTGTGCATCATAACGAATCTCATACAGTGCCAGTCGTAAAATACTCAGATTGATCTTCGGAATTCTATTGAGCACTCGTTTGGTGCTGTAAGCAGAGATAATTTCATCCAATTCTGCCTGATGAGCGACCACACCATTTACCATTTCCTTTACTGCATCAGAAATTGGAAGTTCAGCAGATTCTTCCGCAATCTGAAATAATGTTTCCGGTGCATCTTCCTGAAACTGCATTTCAAATAAAATGTAAAATGCACACTCTCTTGTTTCGTGTCTTGTCATAACGTCCTCCCTATGCAGCCAGCTTGCTCCCTACATTGTCCTCTTTTATACTAGGCTCTATTGCAAAATCTACGATTTTGCAATACCGGCAATGAATTGCCGGTGGTGGCTCTGCCACCAAGAGCCGCCGTTCATACTGCCTTCGCAAAGCCGTAGGCTTTGCAGCCGCTTTTGGCGGCATTGCAAACAACATTGTTGTTTGCAATAGAGGGCAGTATATCATGACAATGCTGAGCCAGTCGGCAGTAATTGATTGATGCTGTGCGAGGCAGTCTTCTTGCTGTAACAGTATCACCTGCATCGCCCTGACTGATTCTCATTATATCGTATTTTTTATATTCCGTCAAGTAGCCTGCAAAACAGATTCCATACTTTACAGAAAAATAGGGCTTACCGCATGGTTGTCCGATGCGGCAGCCCCATTCTATGTTTTTTCCATTATGCAAACAATTGCAAGAACCGCAAGAATGCTGCCTTTCCGGTGGCATCCCGCTTGAAAACGCCTGCATCACAAAGTACCTGTTCAAACACTGCTCCCACTTCTGCCTGCAAAATCGACTCTGCATTCTCTGCACAGAATTCCGGATGCCGCTGCAAAATATCCACTGCCCAATCAGCATGTGCTGCCGTTTGCGGATCGGCTGCTAAGTCTGCATGCATCAGCATTGCCTGCTGTAACACTTCCAGTTCTACCGCCAGTCTTGCCGGTAACACTGCCAGTCCCATGACTTCAATCAAACCGATGTTCTCTTTCTTAATGTGGTGCAAAGAGGGATTCGGATGGAAAATACCGAGAGGTCGATCCTCTGAGGTGCGGTTATTCCGCAAAACCAAATCGCACTCATAAGCGGCTCCCTTTTTACGTGCAATTGGTGTAATGGTGTTATGTGGCATACCATCTGTCTCCGCAAATACGCTAACTGTTGCATCACTGTAACCTCTCCACTGCTCCAGTATTTGATTGCAGGCATTTGACAATGCTTTACGGTCTGTTGATATCAGACGAACCACCGACATCGGCCACTTCAAAATACCAGCCTGTACCGTCGGATACTGTGCCAGTGTAATTGATGTTTCTATCGGAGCAACTGCCATTGCAAACGTATAATGACCACCCTGAAAATGTTCATGACTCAAAATCGAACCGCCCACAATCGGCAAATCTGCATTAGAGCCGATGAAATAATGCGGCAGGAAATCCAATACATCGAACAGTTTTTCAAAAATTGCATGATCCACTTTCATTGGAATGTGTGCTTCATTAAATACGATACAGTGTTCATTATAATAACCATATGGCGAATATTGCAGCTGCCAGTCCTGCCCGAAAATTTTCATCGGAATCGGTCGCAAGTTCTGCCTTGCCGGATGATTGGGATGGCCGGCAAAACCGGCATTTTCCGGACAAAGCTGACACTTCGGATAAGCAGCTGCTTTCTGGTTGCGTGCGGCTGCGATATCTCTTGGATCTTTCTCCGGCTTAGAACGGTTAATAGTAATATCCAGCATTCCATATTGAGAAGCAAATTTCCATTTTTTATCTTTTGCAATCCGACCAGCACGCACATAATTCAACTTTTGGCTAATATCATAATACCAGTCTGTCGCTGCTTCCGGACTTTCCTGATAGTGCTGCTGAAACGATGCAATCATCTCATGCGGCATTGGCGTAAAAATTCCCATCAGTTTGGTGTCAAACAAGTCTCTTGATGCGGCTGTATCTGCAATCACACCTGTAGCACATGCGTAATCAACCAATGGCTGCAAAATCGCATCAATAGAGTCCTCACAAGAAGAAACAGAATCAGAAAGTTGCCAGTCTGTCAAATGCAAAGCTTCCATCAATTGATTTTGTACGACAAACCGATCTGCTTCTGTAATCAAACCATTTTTCATTGCATAGGCAATCAAATGCTGTATCTTGTCACAAATCATAGCATATTTGTCCTTTCTATTTTTCCAATACTGCCTTGTTTATTTTATGCAAAAACCAATTATCAGCGTACCGCTGATGCAAATGAAAATCCACCAACCGGACGAATCCGCAGAACATAGCAGCTCCCCTCACCATAAAGAGCTTCCATCTCTTTTACATAATCTTCTGTTCCCTTAGTTGGTACAAATGCCTGAATGGTGCCGGCAAAGCCACCACCGTGTACCCGTACTGCACCACTCTTTCCCAGAAATCGCTTGCTCATCATAATTCCAAGCGGAATACCCTGTTCTGTCGGCTTCCGGCAGGAATAAAGATTTTGCAGCAAGTTTGCAGAAGAGTCCCCAGACTGCCGCACCAGTTCAAAGAAAAAGTCCAGATTGTCCGCTGCCAATGCATTGTTCTCCAGTAAAGCACGCCGATCTTCGTCAAAGAAATGCACTGCACGCATAATGGCACGGTCACTGCAAACGCCGTGCAGCTTCGGAATCGCTTCAAAAAACTCTCCCGGATCCACTTCCCGCAGATATTGCTTTCCAAACTGTTCAGCAACCTGCTTCATTTCTTGCGGAATGCTGACATAATCTTCTGTCAAATCCGCATGGCTGCCTTTGGTATCCGTAATACAAATGTGATAACCAGCCTGCTCAAAATCCAGATTGTGCTGCTGAATTTTTGGATTTTCTACATCTGCAAAGTCAATATAAACAAAACCGCCGACAGAACTTACCATTTGATCCATCAGACCGCTTCCCTTACCAAAATACCGATTTTCTGCATACTGACCGATTTTTGCAATTTCAACTGCACCAGCATTGCCACCATTATATTGCTGATCAATAATCGTACCAAGCAATACTTCAAACGCTGCGGAAGAGGATAAACCACTGCCACTCAGTACATTAGAAGTTGTATAAGCATCAAATCCAGAAACTGCTACACCCATTTCTTTAAAGCGAGCCGCAATGCCACGGATCAGCGAAGAAGATTTTCCCATCTCCGACAAATGCACACTGAGATCTGTCAATTCTACAATATCCTGGGGATAATTTGCAGACTTTAAGCGAATCACTTGCTCCTCATGAAAAGATACAACCGCAATGGCATCCAGATTAACTGCGGCTGCCAACACACAACCATGCTGATGATCCGTATGATTTCCGCCGATTTCAGTTCTGCCCGGTGCAGAATAAAGATACAGTTCTTCCCGATTCGGATACAGTTTTGTAAATTCCTGAATCGCATCCATATAACGCTGTCGCTGCTGTTCCAGTACTGATTTTGCATTGCCGTACAGGAAAGACAGCTTGTCATCCATTTTTCCGCTTGCAAAAGATTCCATCCACTCTGTTGCTTTCATAAAGAGCCTCCTTTTAAATCACTGTTTTATAATTGTTATATTGTTGTACAGAAGAAAAACTTCTGTCTGAAATCGTTTCTTTTATACTAGGCTCTATTGCAAAATCTACAATTTTGCAATACCGGCAATG
>JAEDGE010000050.1 GCA_016297675.1 Oscillospiraceae bacterium | reverse complement strand
AAAAAATACGCTGCCCTATGTGCTGTATTGCCCTGCTTACTGATAAACAGTCTGTCCCTCACGGCATCTGCCATCAACGTCAATCTCAGTGATTATGGAGATGTCAATGATGACGGCAGGAGCAGTGTATTTGACATCAGTCTCATAAACGATTACATAAGTGGCACCACAACGTTTACCACAAGACAAAAAATCTACGCTGATTTAAATGCAGATGGTGTCATAAATAGTGATGATACGAATATCATAGTAGATATCTATCTGGGAACAAATACAGAATCTGTCACCCGTTCTAAATTATCCTGGTACAGCCGATACGGAAATGTCCCCGTCACCAGTCGGTATGGGGATGTGAATTTTGATGGCAATGTCAGTGTGTTTGATATTGATATTATGCAAAAACATATGAATGGAACTACGCTTCTTTCCCCACGACAGTGTGTTTATGCAGATTTGAACGCAAACGGCTATGTCGATGCAGGCGATATTGATATGATAACATATGTTATACTTGGGTCAAATCAAAGCATCGTGCAAACAAACTGTGATCTCTGGTATCATTTCTATCAGCCGATTCTTGCCACACCCGGAGATGTGGATCAGAATCAACAAGTAGCAGTCGAAGATGCCGTTTCTATCTTGACTTATTATGCAAAACGCTCTGCAAGCCTATCCGTCAACTCCAAAACATTTTGCGGAATGGCAGCCGGTGATGTAGATTATGATGGTGTCATTTCTGTGGAAGATGCTGTACAAGTACTGACCTATTATGCAAAAAAGGCAGCTGGCTTATCAGCAGATTGGAAATAGTATCGAACCCTATTGTATGAATGATACTGTGTATCGTAAATATCAAAAAGCCGGAAAGCAACGTAAATCCGCTGTTTTCCGGCTTTTTCTATCCATTTTTATTTTATCCACAAAGTTTATTGTGCATTTCCAAGGAAGGCTGCACCGATAATACCAGCATCATTGCCCAGCTTTGCAATCACGATCTCTGCATTTTTCTTCGAGTTTCTGGTATAGTTCTCCCGTGCTACAATTTCCTTCATCGGCAGCAGCAGCGGATCCCCCTCGTTGCAGACACCGCCGCCAATGCACAGCACATCCGGCTGGAAAATATTCAAGGTATTCGTGATACCAGCTGCCAGATACTTGATGTACTTGTCTACGACTTCCTTTGCAGCCGCATCGCCTTTCCGCATATAGTCAAACGCTGTCCGCCCAGTGATGCGTTCTTCTGCCTTCATCATGCTGTCCGGATGCTCTGCAAGGGCTTCCTTCGTCATACGAATCAGACCCGTTGCAGAAGAATATACCTCAAAACAGCCCTTTCTGCCACAAGTGCACTGCGGACCATCTACAGAGATGACCATATGTCCAATTTCTGCACCGCCAAAGTTGGAACCGCTGTAAATTTTCCCATTGATGACAATGCCGCCGCCGACACCCGTGCCCAGTGTAATGCAGACAGCATTCTTTGCACCCTTTGCTGCACCAGCTACATATTCCCCGTAAGCCGCTGCATTGGCATCATTTTCAATAAATGCCGGCTTGCCGAGTGCTTCTTCCATGTATTTTACCATTGGGGTGTTGAAAAAGCCAAGGTTGTTGGAATATTCAATGATACCCGTTTCACTATTCGCAACACCCGGCGTTCCAATGCCAACCCACTCGATTTGTTCCAGCGTCAAGCCAGCCTTTTCCACTGCCTCTTTTGCCACCTTTGCCATATCGGCTGCAATCTCCTGTTCCGGACGAGGCAAGTTGGTTTTCACGCTTGCCTTTGCCAGAATTTCATACGCCTCATTCACGACACCTGCCACAATATTGGTACCGCCCAAGTCAATCCCGATATAATACTTCATTTGAAAAGTTCCTCCTAATTGATATTTCTCCGTTTCCAACGGAAACGGTTGTTTCCAGTGTGAGATATTCGTCTTTTGGTGTAAATATACTGCAAACTTGCTACACTCATGCAAATTCCTGCAAGGAAAATTCCTTTAAAAACTGCTTTCGACTGCCATTGTATACATTCAAATCCACAGGAATATCATCCTGTGCAAAACCCTGTAAGGTGCCTTCAAAACTGTACTGCCAAAACGTCCAGTCAATGATTGGCTCACAATAGGGATTGCTCATCCAAATTTTATAACCCCAGTGATGCCCCATCAGGTAATCCATATAAGTGCTTGGATTCGTATACAAAATGGGCTTGACCCCATAATATTCTTCCAATAACTCCAACATCTCACGGATTTCCTCTCGTGCCGCTTCTGGCTGAGGGATTTCCTCTACATCATAGATTTCCACATCGACCACCGGCGGCAGGGTATTTTCCAGCTTCGGTACTGTGGCAATAAAATTTTCCGCTTGCTCTTTACCGTCCGACTCAAACCGGAAAAAATGATATGCCCCGACAAAAACACCTGCTTGTTCCGCTTCCTCCCAGTTTGTTGCAAACAAATCATCCTGATAGGTGCTGCCCTCTGTCGCTTTGATAAACGCAAACTGTACATGGTCTTCCTTGGAAAGCACTTCCCAATCAATGTCCCCCTGATAACGGGAGATGTCGATTCCTTGTACCGGAAATTCGGATAAGTCTGGTTTTTCTGCGGGAATTTCCTCGTTAATCGCCTTGTAAAAATGCCGCAGACGCAATCCACACACGCTTCCAAATATCAGCAATCCAAGGATCAACAGCGTCATGCACCAGCGGAAGATATATTTTCCGTATCGTTTTTTTCTCGTTCTCTGCTGCACAACCTCACTCCTGCCTTACGGCAATTTCCACCGTTTGATTTCTTTTTCTTTGCATTTCTGCGTCCTCCTGTCCAGAACGAAACGCCGCTGCATCAATCGGATGGCAGGCAAGTTTCCGTCCCCTATCTTATATGATAGCCGAAAATGACAAAATAGTCAACCGGTTTTTGTATTTTTCTATGAAAATTCGGTTGCAAATTTCTTGCTATTCCAGCTGATTCATGCTATAATAAAGAAAAGGAAACGAAAGGACGGGACGTCCATGGCACAAAGCAATCGAATTGTAAAACTAAAATTAGATGTCATTTTCAAAGCAATGTTCGGCAGAAAAGAAAATGAACACCTGCTGGCTGACTTTCTGTCTCGCCTGCTGGAAATTCCAAGAAGTTCCATCAAACGAATTATCATGGATAATGTGGAATTGATTCCGGATCATATCGCCAACAAGTTCAGTCGAGTGGACTTAAAAATGCAGGTTGAGGAACGAATTGTCAACGTAGAAATGCAGATCAGTGATGAGCCGAGTTTTCGAGAGCGAACATTGTTTTACTGGTCAAAGATTTACAGTGATGAATTAAAAAGCGGCGAAGATTACAGCCAACTGCGGGAAACGATCTGTATCAATATCGTCAATTTCAATCTGTTTGACTGTCCGGATTACCATTCTCACTTCAAAGTCATGGAAAAGAATCGACATGAGGTGTTGAGTGACCGCTTTGCAATTCACTTTTTTGAACTGAAAAAAATCGGAAAGCACCCGAACAAAGACAAACCACTGGAACTGTGGCTTCAGCTAATCAATGCGGAAACCGAGGAGGAATTGCAGATGTTAGAGCAAACGAATGTACAGGAAATCAGTCAGGCAATTCTGGTGCTGCGGGAATTGAGTGCAGATGAAAAAATGCGTTATATGGCAGAGATGCGGGAAAAAGCACTGCACGATGAGGCAACCGCCATTCATGCTGCATTGGAAAAAGGCATGGCTCAGGGATTGGAACAAGGCATAGCTCGTGGGATGAAAAAGGGACTGGAAAAAGGATTGGCACAGGGAATGGCACAAGGACTAAAACAAGGAATAGCACAGGGACTGGAACAAGGAAAAGCAGAAGAACGGCAGCGAATGATTGAAAATCTGCGAAAATTTGGACTTTCCGAAGAACAGATTCAAGCCGCACTCCACGCACAGGAAAACCCATAATGCCGAATTTCTGAAAGCGGTTGACGGATTCGGAAATATCCGCTATAATAGGAACTGTAATCCTACACAGAATATCTCCCACTTGTTCTGTGTAAAAAGAGAGGAACAAAATTATGCGAAATACAACAAGCTATGAAAGTCCGTTTTGTACACGCTATGCCAGCGAAGAAATGCAGCACGTTTTCTCCGCTGACAAGAAATTTACCACCTGGAGAAAACTTTGGGTCGCTCTGGCTCGGGCAGAAATGGAACTCGGTCTGCCGATTACCCCATCTCAGGTAAAAGAACTGGAAGACAATGTCTACAACATTGATTACGATGTTGCAGAAGCACGGGAACGGGTCGTTCGGCACGATGTCATGTCCCATGTCTATGCTTACGGTCAGGTTTGTCCGCACGCAAAGGGCATTATTCACCTCGGTGCAACCTCCTGCTATGTAGGTGACAATACCGATATCATCGTCATGCGGGAAGCCTTGCAGATTATTCGCCGGAAGCTGATCAATGTACTGGCAAATCTCTCTAAGTTTGCAATGCAGTACAAGGGCATGCCCGCACTCGCTTACACCCATTTGCAGCCAGCACAGCTGACTACCGTCGGCAAGCGTGCAACACTCTGGATGAATGAGCTGCTTATGGACTTGAATGAACTGGATTTCCGGATTTCCAATCTGAAGCTGCTCGGCTCCAAGGGCACAACCGGTACACAAGCTTCCTTTATGGAATTATTTGAGGGCAATGCGGAAAAAGTCAAGAAACTGGAACAGATGATTGCAGAGGAAATGGGCTTTTCTGGCGTCGTGCCGGTTTCCGGTCAGACCTATTCCAGAAAAATTGATGCACAAGTATTGGCAACACTGAGCGGTATTGCACAGTCCTGCTCGAAATTTTCCAATGATATGCGGTTGCTGCAAAGCTTTAAGGAAATGGAAGAACCGTTTGAAAAAACACAGATCGGCTCTTCTGCC
Source organism: Oscillospiraceae bacterium (assembly GCA_016297675.1). Taxonomy (GTDB): domain Bacteria; phylum Bacillota; class Clostridia; order Oscillospirales; family Ruminococcaceae; genus Ruminococcus_C. The sequence goes on along the minus strand of JAEDGE010000050.1, from coordinate 8,160 downwards.
ATGGCATACAAGCGGAATCCGATGCGTTGCGAACGGATTACCTCTCTGGCAAGATATGTCATGATTGACAGTCTTAATCCGGCATTTACCGCTGGTACACAGTGGTTTGAACGGACGCTGGATGACTCTGCAAACAAGCGTGTTTCTGTTCCAGAAGCCTGCCTTGCCGTAGATGCTATCCTGAATATTATGCTGAACGTAACAGACGGTCTGGTCGTTTATCCGAAGATGATCCGGCAGCGGGTGATGCGGGAACTGCCGTTCATGGCAACCGAAAATATCATGATGGATGCGGTCAAGAAGGGCGGCGACCGGCAGGCTTTGCACGAAAAAATTCGGGAATACTCCATGATTGCCGGCAAACACGTGAAGGAAGACGGTCTGGAAAATGACCTGTGCGATATGATTCTGGCAGATCCGATGTTCATGATTACAAAGGAAGAGCTGGATGCGATTTTACAGCCGGAAAACTTTACCGGTAGAAGTGAACAGCAGACGGAAGAATTTGTAGATTCCTGCATTCGTCCGGTTCTGGCTGCCAATGCTTCCCTGATTGGCGAACGTTATGAAATGAAGAACTAATCGCAAAAATTGTCACAATCTGTGTCCCCTGCATCTCCAGCGGGGGGCATTTCTTTGTTGCCCATGCAAAGCAATTTTTGTATTTTCTTAGGAAAAATTTGTCTGACCCATTGGCAGAATCGCTTCGCTGTTTGCCTGTATCTGCTTCCAAATCCGTCACAATCGCTCTTTTTGTTTGAAAATCATCGTTTTTCTCCCTGTAAAATAAAAATCAACATGATTTTGTTTTCTTTTTCCCATACTGCAACTTTCACAAATAAACATATGAAAAAATCGAAAAAAATAGTTGACATTTCTAAAAAAATGTGATAAAATAAAAGCGTACTACAGAGAATGGCACCGACTTTGTGCATCTATTTTTCCTTTTCCTTTATGGAATCTACTCTGTAGCATCTGCAATTTGCTATCCTCTCTTCTATTCTATATCAATCCAGAAGCACCGCTATCCAATTGGGTAACGGTGCTTCTGTTTTTCATTTTTTGTTTGCTGCCTGCATACAGTTGTCTTTTTGTGAACATGCACGAAAAAGCGTTGTGAAACAATCAGAACCTTTGACATCATCTTCCCAAACTTTCAAAAACATTCTTTTCAGCGAAAAAAGACCTGATTTTTCAAGAAAAATCGTGCAAAAAGGAAAGTCCGAAAACATTGACTTTTTGCCCTGAAAGTTCTATAATGATTAAAAGTGCTGATTGTATACTGTCCTCTATTGCAAACAACACTGTTGTTTGCAATGCCGCTAAAAGCGGCTGCAAAGCCATCGGCTTTGCGAGGACAGTATGAACGGCGGCTCTTGGTGGCAAAGCCACCACCGGCAATGCATTGCCGGTATTGCAAAATTGTAGATTTTGCAATAGAGCCTAGTATAAATCCGCCAAAATTCCGAATAAACTGAACCGTTGTATACGCAACTGCTTTCTATCATTTGTCCCATATTCGCCATTTTGACGTGTTTTAATGCTTGCATTCCCACAAAAACCTGTGTATAATGATAAGCAGAACGAAACACAACAACGTTCTAATCATCAACACTTTTAAGCCTGCCGTTGACACGGCAGATGCCTTTTGCAATTGCTGCAAAAGAGCTTGTAGGAGAGGATGGTGAGATGATGGGAGAAGCATTGACTGAGGAACTGCAAAACGAAGTCGCCTTTACCATTCCGCTGTTCGGCGGAATCCCAGTACATGAATCCATTGTAGTCATGTGGGGCATTATGGCGGTCATCATGATTGCAGTCCTGCTTTTGACACGCAATCTAAAAATTGTCCCCGGCAGAGGACAGGCACTCTTGGAATCTGCGGTCACATGGGTCAACAACTTCTTGGAAGGCAACATGGGAAAGGCTGGAAGACCGTACTTCGCTTATCTGGGCACGGTGCTGCTGCTGCTTGGCATCTCCAACTTGGTTGGAATGTTTGGATTCGGCATCAAACCGCCGACGAAGGATATCAATGTCACCGTTGCATTTGCACTGCTCAGCATTATCCTGATTGAAGTGTCCACATTCCGGGCACAGGGCGGCTTGAAAGGCTTTTTGTCATCCTTCACCAAACCAATGGCAATTATGCTCCCCATTAACATTATGGAACTGGGCATTCGTCCGCTTTCGCTCTGTATGCGACTATTCGGTAATGTATTGGGTGCTTTTGTTGTCATGAAGCTGATTGAACACGTCTGTGGTCTGATTATACCAATGGTACTCAGTATGTACTTCGATGTGTTTGACGGGCTGATTCAAGCATATGTATTCGTATTTTTGACTTCGCTGTTTATGGCGGAGGGCATGGAACAACATGAGAAATGAGGAGGAAATCAACATGATTGCAGCAGGAATTGCCGTTTTAACTGGTCTTGGTGCCGGTCTGGGCATCGGCATTGCCACATCTAAGGCAGTAGAAGCCATCGCAAGACAGCCGGAGGCTGCCGGCGATATCAATAAAGCATTGCTGCTCGGCAGTGCTTTGGCAGAAGCAACTGCGATTTACGGTTTCGTTGTCGCATTGCTTCTGGTCATCATGAAGTAAACATCACAGGAGGAAAAGAACATGATTGTAGCAGGAATCGCCGTTTTAACAGGTATCGGTGCCGGGCTCGGTATCGGCATTGCCACAGCCAAGGCAGTAGAAGCCATCGCAAGACAGCCGGAGGCTGCCGGCGATATCAATAAAGCATTGCTGCTCGGCAGTGCTCTGGCAGAAGCAACCGCCATTTATGGTTTCGTAGTTGCCCTGCTGCTGGTCATCATGAAGTGATCAGCAGATATCCTTTCAGGAAAGGAGCTGCGTTCTGCCAAAGAGCAGGACGAAACAGAAATTATGTTAGACTTTGATATTTGGACGATTGTGTTTTCCATCATCAATATTCTGGTTCTGTTTTTGTTTCTGAAAAAGTTCCTGTTCGGACGCATTCAGAACATTATGGATCAGCGTGCCGCAGCAGTACAGGCAGACTTGGATCAGGCAAAAGCATCCGCTGCAGAAGCACAGCAGCTGCGGCAGCAGTATGAAGATACGCTCTCCGGTGCAAAGCAGGAGGCAAATGGCATCATTGCCAATGCAAGAGCTGCTGCAAAAGAACAGGGCAATCAGATTACGCAGCAGGCGCAGAAGGAAGCCGATCAGCTCCTAAAAGCCGCACAAAAGGAAATTGCCTTAGAACGGCAGAATACCCTTGCTGGTGCACAAAAGGAAATTGCAGATCTGGCTCTGGCAGCCGCTGCAAAGCTGGTAGAGGCAAAAATGGATGATGCAGAAAACCGCAGCATTGTAGACGCATTCTTAACGGAAGAGGGTGTGAAGTCATGAGCCGTCCGGCTGAATGTTATGCACAGGCAATGTTAGAACTGCAATATTCCATGGAAACGGTAAAAACCGCTCAGGCAGTCTGGGAATGTTGTCCGGCACTCAGCGAGACTCTGACCAATCCCACCATTTCCTTTCCGGAAAAAGAAGCGGTTGTCCGAAAAGTATTCCCAAAAGAATTGCAGGAGCTATTCTGTGTGCTCTGCAAAAATGCAGAGGCAGCCTATGTACCGGAAATTTTTCAGGCATTCTATGAGAAAAAACGGCAGGCAGAAGACTGTGTCCATGCCGTTGTGGAATATGTCACACCGCTGACAGAAGAACAGCAAGCCGGTATCCGGCAGTTTGCAAAGAAGGTCAGCGGCAAACAGCAGGCAGTGCTGACGTTGCAGGAAAATCCTGCATTGCGTGGCGGATTTGTCCTGCGAATTGGTGATCTCGTGTATGACCGCAGTTTGCGGTATACCTTAAAAACCCTGCAAAAAAAATTAGCAGGACAGTGACAGGAGGGAATGTGTATCCATGAATGCAAGTGAAATCATTTCCGTTTTAAAAAGTGAAATTGCGGACTTTGACCGGAAAACCGGCGTACAGGAAGGCGGCACCGTCATTCGGGTCGGCGACGGCATTGCAACCGTCTACGGCATGCAGCATGCCATGTACGGCGAACTGGTCGAATTTGAAACCGGTGTCCGTGGAATTATACAGAATCTGGAAGAGAAGACGGTTGGTGTCGTTCTGCTTGGCTCCGACTACGGCATTACAGAGGGAACGCAGGTCATGCGTACCAAGAAGCGTGCCGGTGTCGGCGTTGGTTCTGCCTTAATCGGCAGAGTCGTGGACGCACTGGGGGCTCCGATTGACGGCGGTGCTCCGATTGAACCAGAAGACTATTATCCGATTGAACGAGAGGCAGCCGGCGTGGCTGACAGAAAATCTGTCAGCGTTCCGCTGCAAACCGGTATCCTTTCCATTGACTCCATGTTCCCAATTGGACGGGGTCAGAGAGAATTGATCATCGGCGACCGGCAGACCGGTAAAACCTCCATTGCTGTGGATACGATTATCAACCAAAAGGGACAGGATGTCATCTGTATCTATGTTGCCATCGGTCAGAAGTCCTCAACGGTTGCCAAAATCGTAAACACCTTGAAAAAATATGACGCAATGGACTATACCATTGTTGTTTCCGCTTCTGCCAGTGCACCGGCTCCGGTACAGTATATTGCACCTTATTCCGGTACGGCAATGGCAGAATATTTTATGATGCAGGGAAAGGATGTTCTGATCGTCTACGATGACCTTTCCAAGCACGCTGTTGCCTATCGTGCCATGTCCCTGCTGCTCCATCGTCCGCCGGGGCGAGAAGCCTATCCGGGCGATGTGTTCTATCTGCATTCCCGTCTGCTGGAACGTTCCTGCCGATTGGATGATGCACACGGCGGTGGCTCCATTACTGCCTTGCCAATCATCGAAACACAGGCAGGCGATTTGTCTGCCTATATTCCGACCAATGTCATCTCCATTACAGATGGTCAGATTTTCTTAGAGAGTGAACTGTTCTTCGCCGGTATGCGTCCGGCAGTCAATGTCGGTCTGTCTGTTTCCCGTGTCGGCGGTGCGGCACAGACCAAAGCCATCAAAAAAGTAGCTGGTAAAATGCGGATTGAACTGGCACAGTTCCGGGAAATGGAAGTCTTTACGCAGTTCAGCTCCGACCTGGATCCGGCAACACAGGCAATGCTTGACCACGGGCATGTGCTGATGGAACTGCTCAAGCAGCCGCTGTATCATCCGCTGCCACTTTGGAAGCAGGTCTGCCTGTTGTGCGTGGCTTCGGAACGGCTGCTCGACGACATCCCATTGCATGACATTCGGGAATTTACCAATCATCTGCTGGCACATCTGGAGCAGAACAAATCCCAGTTGATACAAGAAATCCAAACCACGGGCAATCTTTCTGATGAGGCAAAAGCAGACTTGCTGGCAACAGCAGAAGCCTATAAAAAGCAGGTGAAGTAAGATGTCAAATATGCGGGAAATCCGGGATCGGATTAAGAGTATCAACGATATTATGAAGATTACAAATGCCATGTACCTGATTTCCTCTTCCAAACTGAAGAAGGCAAAAAAAGATCTGGCTGCCACTGAGCCATATTTCAACAAGCTGCTGTATGCGATGCGGAGTATTCTGTCCCGTGCACCGGAAAATATTGATATGCGTTTTTTTGACAGCCGTCCGGAAATTGCAGCAGATAAGCGGAAAAAGGCATTTATTATCATCACTGCGGACAAGGGCATGTGCGGTTCGTATAACCACAATGTCATCAAAAAAGCGGAAAGTGAAATGGAGCAGTGTGAGTATGCCCGTCTGTTCGTCATGGGACAGGTCGGCAGAATGTATTTTCAACGCAAGGCAAGAGCCGGTGAACTGGACGTAGATGCGGAATTTATCCAGACGACCCAGAATCCAACCCTGTACCGTGCATTGAAAATCGCACACCAGATGCTGGATCTGTTTGAACAGCGAAAAGTGGATGATGTCTATATTGTCTACACCAAAATGATCAATTCTATGACGTTCGAGCCAAAGGTACAACGGCTGTTGCCGCTGAATGTCCATAACTTTGTCACCAGTGACACCGATGTCACCCGTCACCACGAAGCAACCTTCTATCCGACTGTGGAAGCCGTTATGGAGCACCTGACCCCGAATTTTATGAAGGGGTTGATTTATGGTGCAATGGTCGAATCGTTTTGCAGCGAACAGCAGGCCCGTATGACGGCAATGGACTCTGCTACAACCAGTGCAAAAGATATGCTGCAATCGCTTTCTCTTCAGTATAACCGTGCCAGACAGGCCGCTATCACACAGGAAATTACCGAAGTCGTCAGCGGTGCAAATTCTGCACTGTAACCATCATGGCATAGAGAGGAGTCCGAAGCATGGAAACCGGAAAAATTGTACAAATTCTCGGTCCTGTCATTGATGTCGCATTCTCCGGCAAGCTGCCGATGATCAAAGACGCTCTGACAGTCGAGTTCGATCATAAAAAATGTGTCATGGAAGTGGCACAGCACATGGGCAACGGCGTTGTCCGCTGCATCAGCCTGTCTGCAACAGACGGTCTGGCAAAAGATATGCCTGTTACAGCAACCGGAAGCTGCATTCGCGTACCGGTCGGCGAACAGACACTGGGCAGAATGTTTAATGTCTTAGGCGAACCCATTGACAATGCCGGTGCAGTACAGACAGAACAGAAGTGGCCAATCCACAGAGAAGCCCCATCCTTCCGGAATCAAAGTCCGGTAGTAGAAATTCTGGAAACCGGCATCAAGGTCATTGACCTGTTGGCACCGTATGCAAAGGGTGGTAAAATCGGTCTGTTCGGCGGTGCCGGTGTCGGAAAAACCGTATTGATTCAGGAATTGATTCGGAACGTTGCCACCGAGCACGGCGGGTATTCCATTTTCACTGGTGTCGGGGAACGTTCCAGAGAGGGCAACGACCTTTGGAACGAGATGAAAGAATCCGGCGTTATCAGCAAAACGGCTTTGGTATTCGGGCAAATGAACGAACCGCCGGGGTCCCGTATGCGTGTCGCACAGACCGGCTTGACAATGGCAGAATACTTCCGAGATGAACGCCATCAGGACGTGCTGCTGTTTATTGATAATATCTTCCGTTATGTACAGGCTGGCTCGGAGGTTTCGGCTCTGCTGGGCAGAATGCCATCTGCCGTTGGCTATCAGCCGACACTGGCAAACGAAGTCGGCGAATTACAGGAACGAATTACCTCCACAAAGGATGGTTCTATCACCTCCGTACAGGCAGTTTATGTACCGGCAGATGACTTGACCGACCCAGCTCCGGCAACGACATTTGCCCATTTGGATGCTACCACGGTACTTTCCAGAAAGATTGTAGAACAGGGCATTTATCCGGCGGTCGATCCGCTGGAATCCTCGTCCCGTATTCTGGAACCGGAAGTCGTTGGCGAAGAGCATTATCAGGTTGCACGGCAGGTACAGGAGTTGTTGCAGCGGTATAAGGAATTGCAGGATATCATCGCCATTTTGGGCATGGAAGAACTGGACGAAGAGGATAAAACGGCTGTCTTCCGTGCCAGAAAGATTCAGAAATTCCTGTCGCAGCCATTCCATGTGGCAGAAGTCTTCACTGGTACACCGGGGAAATATGTCCCACTGAAAGAAACCATCCGTGGTTTTAAGATGATTATTGACGGTGACATGGATGAATATCCGGAAAATGCATTCTTTATGGCTGGTACCATTGACGAAGTCATCGAAAATGCAAAGAAGATGCAGACAACAGCATAAGCGAGGGATGCAGCATGGCAAAAACATTCAAACTGGAGCTGCTGGCAGCAGACCGACCGTTCTTTGTCGGTGACTGTGAACACCTGATCTATCCGGCACAGGATGGTCTGGTTGGAATCCTGCCGGGGCATGAATCGCTGGTTACGATTGTCAGTCCGGGAGAAATTCAATACAAGGTAGACGGAGAATGGCGGTATGCCTCCATCAGTGAAGGATTTGCGGAAATCCGTGATGATTATGCCTTGATTTTGGGCGATGCCATTGAACTGCCGGAGGAAATTGATGCGAAGCGTGCCGCAGAAGCGGCAGCCCGTGCAAAGGAACGGCTACGGCAGCGGCAGAGCATTTTGCAGTATTACCAGTCACAGGCAGCCTTGAACCGTGCGATGAACCGGTTGAAAGTCTCCAGACGGCATAATCATGAGATTTAAATA
>JAEDGE010000218.1 GCA_016297675.1 Oscillospiraceae bacterium | reverse complement strand
GGCTGCGGGGCAGAACCTGGACAGTGACCGACGTGGACTTCGTCCAGACCTATTTCCCGGGAACTGAGATAACCTGAGCAGCCTGACATTTGCGCGAAAAAAGTCGAAGACTTTTTCTCTTAAAACATGGAAAACTCTTGCAAATTGGAGCTGGCAGAATATAATGAATATGTATTATATTTTGCACTAATGTAGTAACATTCAGATGAAAAAGCAGGTAAAATACCCATATGTAACAACGGAGATATTTGTTTATCTTGTCTTCAGCTTGTTTTTACTTTTTCCAGGTACTGGGGGATATGGATCGATTCAGGACGAAAAAGCCTGGATGTTCTATGTCTTGTTTGGCGGATATTTGTTCATCATGCTGCTCTTCACCGCAGAAATGATGCTGGTGGGATGGGTCAAGCCCATCCATCCACTCAAAATGTGGCAGAAAGCCAGCTGGACACAAAGGATCATCGTCCTATATTTTCTGGTCTCTCTGGTCTCTACGTTGGCTTCTCCCTATCGTGATCTGGCGTGGAAGGGAATGAGTCGGTACGAGGGTATGATCACCATTGGATTGTACTGTGGTGTAGCTTTGTGCGTATCTGTTTTTGGAATACCTAAGGAGCGCACATGGAAGATTTTTTCCCTTTCCATGTGCGCTTTTTGCCTTATATGTGTTTTGCAGATGGTAGATCTGAATCCATTGGGACTTTATCCGGCAGATCTTCGTTACTCTGATGCCAACAAACTGTATGCCGGTGTGTATCTCGGCACCATCGGTAACGCGGATTTGGTAGCAGCGTTGCTATGTCTTGCTATCCCAATTTTTCTGATGCACGCAGTCAATGATGATGGAAAAATAGAGTGGATCATACTAGCTGCGTTTGTATTATCCATAATCGTTCTGTTCTGGATGGACGTCAAGGCAGGGCTAGTTGGTCTTTTTGTCGGCATGTGGTTTGCCGCACCGGCAGCTTTTCCAATGAATGGACTCGCCAAAAAAAGAATGTTTTTGGCAGTACCTGTTTGTACATTGCTTGCGCTGCTCCTGATCCGGGCAGTACCACTTAATGGAACTTTGTATGAGATTCATCAGTGTCTCCACGGAAATTGGGCAGATGAGTTCGGCTCAGGCCGCATTTATATCTGGAAGCAGGTGCTGAAAAAAGCAGCAAATCAAATTTTTCTGGGCAGCGGACCGGACACCATGATGGCAGCAAATATTGCCGGCTTTGATTTCAGCGGAGAACTTGGCTTTGCGGTAGAAACCTACGTAGATGCAGCTCATAATGAATATCTTAATGTGCTGTTCCACCAAGGCGTGTTTGCCTTGGTTGCCTTCATTGGAGTTTTGGTGAGCTGCGTGGTAAAATGGTTCTGGCAGAATCAATGGGACAGGCATACCGCTGGTTTAGGCTGTGCGATGATGTGTTATTGCGTGCAGGCAATGTTTGGTCTGAGCATGTGCTTGACCGCAGGCTTTTTTTGGGTCGTGCTTGGAATGTTTGTGTGTGTCTTAAATCAAGCAGATAAGGGGGACGTTTTGTGAAAGAATTAAAATATTTAGCAACAGTTAATATTGTACTTTTGCTTGTCCTATCGCTAATTCTGTATTCAGTTACACAGCTTTCCACGGATTCTACAGAAAACAGCATAATGGGAGCTGGAAATACGGCAGCTGGTTCTGCCTTGCTCCCAGAACAAAGCGATGATTCTGCATTCAGAGGGGACGATGCAGAAAGCAATACTCAACGCGAGATATTGTCGGATGCGTTGTCCTATACCTCTCATGAGCTGCCAACGGCAGAGGATAGCAGGCTGCAGCGGTTGACAGCCGCCGGCAGTTCCTATCAGCCAACAAACAGCAAGAATGCACCTTGGACAGCGGCCAGCGAAAATCTCTACTGGTTTATAACTGGCGGTAACTCATACTGGCCGATGCCTGGCGGCAACCTGCGTCAGCCAGTCACTGGCGGCAACCTGCGTTGGCCCGCAACCGGCGGCAATCTGCGTTGGCCCGCAACCGGCGGCAATCTGCGTCAGCCTGTCACTGGCGGCAATCTGCGTTGGCCCGTCACTGGCGGCAACCTGCGTTGGCCCGTCACTGGCGGCAACCTGCGTTGGCCCGCAACCGGCGGCAACCTGCGTTGGCCCGCAACCGGCGGCAATCTGCGTTGGCCCGCAACCGGCGGCAATCTGCGTCAGCCTGTCACTGGCGGCAATCTGCGTTGGCCCGTCACTGGCGGCAACCTGCGTTGGCCCGTCACTGGCGGCAACCTGCGTTGGCCCGCAACCGGCGGCAACCTGCGTTGGCCCGTCACTGGCGGCAATCTGCGTCAGCCCGTCACTGGCGGCAATCTGCGTTGGCCCGTCACTGGCGGCAATCTGCGTTGGCCCGTCACTGGCAGCAATCTTCTTTCCCCCATAGGGACGATTGATCGCAGTGACCGAAACGGCAGCGAAGAAATCTATACCCCACACCAGAGTTTTCAGAAAAATCTGGCCAGCTATGCACGTTCCACACTCATTTCCCATGTGATCTCCCAACCGACAGCCACCAAACCAGATCTGAGCAGCTTCTCTTGATGCGTAGCACACGATTGACAAACCTGCGCGAAAAAAGCCTCCGACTTTTTTCGCTCCTGTTGACAGGGGCGTTTTTTTCTGCTAAACTAATTCTACATCT
>JAEDGE010000049.1 GCA_016297675.1 Oscillospiraceae bacterium | reverse complement strand
GGATGGTATATATACATATCATGTTATTGAATGGAACGGCGGAAAAGCACATAAAATAGCAAATAATATTTATCATCTTATGCGTGGACAGCGTTTTGAAATAGATGGAAAGAGTTTCTTTACAATGGGTGGAGCTTATTCTGTTGATAAAGCATTGCGTGTTGAGGGGAAAAGCTGGTGGAAACAAGAGCTTCCGACAAATGATGAATACAGAACAGCTGATGTAACTCTGAAATCCTGTGATTACAAGGTGGACTATGTTTTGTCACATACTGTACCGCAGTCAATAATGCATTATCTCGGAATAGTCCCAGATATGCATGATGCGGAACTGACAGGATATTTTGAGTGGCTTTATGGTGAACTGAAATTCAGAAAATGGTTTGCAGGACATTTTCATGTAAATCAGCTTGTGAGAGATAATGTGCAGATTTTGTTTGATGAAGTGATGGTAATAGAATAATAAAAGAGGGATTGAAAATGGCAGAAGATTATAAAAGACTCAGCACATTTCTGTGTTCCATACTCAGGCACAATCCACAGATAATTGGTGAGCCACATGAGGTCATGGATAATCATGGCTGGGTGAGTGTTGATACGCTGATAAAAGGTGTCAACAACAGTGGCAAGTGTCACATTACAAGAAGTATTCTTGAAAAGATAGTTGCTGAAGACAAAAAAGGAAGATACAGATTTGACCAGTACAAGAGTAAAATCAAATGCTGTCAGGGGCATTCCATTGAATGGGTTGAACCTGAATTAACGTATAAAGAACCACCCGAATTTCTCTATCACGGAACGAATACAACTGCGATGAACAAGATTATTGCAAGCGGTCATATCTCAAAAATGAAGCGTCATGCAGTTCATATGCAGGCTGATATTGAAAAAGCAAGACAGTCCGCCGAACGCTGGTATCATCACGAACCAGTAATTCTGAAAATTGCAGCGTTGGAACTGTATAAAAAGGGCGTGCAGTTTGGCGTTACTGAGAATGAGGTCTGGTGTGCGGAAGAAATTCCTGCTGAGTTTATTGTGGACTATATTTATTAAGGCGAGCGTATGATTGATATTTACAGCAAAGGCGAATATACAATGCGGCTTTTATAGCGGGAGTATCAACGCAGCACGATGCGGCACACAGTGCCGCCCGCCGTCATGGACGGCGGTTATCAATCACATTGCGTGATTGGTAACCGTGCGTAGTATATCAGTCAGCAGAAATACTGCGGATGCAAGAAAATGGAGGCGTTGTATGAAACGATCTGTCATTGGCATGTTTTGTGTGCTGGCACTGCTTTTTAGCTGCGGTCTGCCGGCAGCAGCAGACACCACAGCAGTTTCTTCAGAAGTTACAGCAGAAACAGAATCGGATGAAAAGGCTGGAGAAGTGTGGATGGTACTGGGGATTTTTACTGTCACTGCGGTTGTGACTGCATCAGCTGTGATCATTCCAAAATGGCGAAAGATAAAGTCAGCCCAAAAACAGAAGACAGACAGCGGGGAGCAACCCAAATCGTAAAGGGTTGGATTCTCTGCATGTTGTCTGCCGTCAGGAAAAAAGAATCACGTTTCGCAGCGGCGAAATCAGAAAGGAAGTGCATTGTTTTATGGCAGATTATACAGGACAGTCCTGTTTTCATTGTCAAAAGCCATTTCAGCCGGAGGATGATGTTGTAGTTTGTCCAGAATGCGGTACGCCGTATCATCGTGCCTGCTGGCAGGAGACGGATCATTGTACCAATATTCGATTGCATGAAACCGGCAGTAGCTGGAAGCCAGTGCAGCAGGAAGCAGAAACTGCAAAAGAAGAGACAAGACGCTGCCCACGCTGTGGGACAGACAATCCTGCACAGCAGGCATTTTGCGGACATTGCGGGATGATTCTGAATGCGTCACAATCCGCAGATGCCTCACAAAATGAATATCAGTGGCAGAATGCCTATGCCGAAGATGTCTGCTGTGGATTGGATCCGAATGAACAGTATGAGGGAGAGCGTTTAGAGGACGTTGCAAACTTTGTGCGGACGAACACGATGTATTATATTCCGATTTTTAAAAAATTTCGGGAGACGGGTTCCAAACTTTCTATGAACCTCATCAGTGCACTGTTGCCGCATTTTTATTTTGCCAGCCGGAAAATGTGGGGGATGACATTTCTGGTGATCATTGGATTTTTACTGCTGAATCTACCGTCTGAGCTGTATTCCTTTGCGACAGACGGAGAGCGATTCATTTCTAATCTGCGATCCATGCAGGAGAGCATGGGAAGCCTGTACAGCAGTATTTTTGATACAATGATTCGACAAACAGAGGCGTTTTGCAATTTCCTTCAGCCGCATGAAACGCTGCTTCGTTGGCTGTATACGATTTGTATGTACTTGAATTTTGCTGCAAGAATCTTGCTGTTCGCCTTTTCCAACTATATTTATTACCGCTTTGTATTGCGGAAGGTACGAAAAATTCGTGCGGAAAATCTGCCTGTAAATATGCAAAAAGACCGCTTGCGGATGACAGGCGGAACAAATTATTGGTTTGTTTTGCTGGCAATTCTGGCACAGTACAGTGTAAGCGTATTGTTTTCTGCGTTGTTTATTCTGGGAATCAATCTGGCGTTTTAAATTTTTTGCAGGAATCGGAAAAAAAAGCTTGACAAGAAACACAAAATTTGATATAATAGATTCGTTATCCTTGCTTGCATTTTTTGTAGGCGAAATCCAGAAGGAGGTGTTTTTAACGTGGCAAAGTTGAATGCAAAGTACGAGCTGATGGCAGTTTACAGCCTGGCAAACGGCGAAGACGCTGTGAAGGAACTGGTGGAAAAGTTCAAGAACAAGATTGAAGCGTCTGCCACACTGGACGAAGTGAACGAGTGGGGCAAGCGGAAGCTCGCATACCCGATCAACGATGAACCGGACGGCTACTATGCACTGTATACCTTTACAGCAACACCGGATTTCCCGGCTGAGCTGGAGCGTGTCCTGAACATCACAGACGGCGTTCTGCGGTTCCTGGTAACGGTTGTAGAATAAGCCATTTTTCATAGAACGGGAATGGTTTCATGCAGATAGAAAGGAATGGAAGGTTGTGCTGAATAAAGTCATTTTGATGGGTAGATTGTGTGCCGATCCGGATTTTCGGCAGACACAGAGCGGTGTTGCAATGTGCAGAATTCGAGTTGCAGTGGATCGTGGCTATACCTCTAAAAGCACCGGCGAGCGGCAGGCTGATTTTATCAGTGTGCTTTGTTGGCGGCAGCAGGCAGAGTTTGTAAGCCGTTATTTCCGCAAAGGGTCGATGATCATTGTGGAAGGCAGACTGCAAAATTCGGATTATACAGATGCAAATGGTGTAAAGCATTATTCCATGGAAGTGCAGGCGGATAATGTTTCTTTTGGGGAAACCAGAGCCGCTGCACAGGCAAGTGGAAATTATACTGCACCATCCAATCAGAGTGGTTACCAGTATCAACCGCCGCAGTATCAGCAGCCAGCTGCTCCGCAGCAGCCGGCACCGCAGGCAGCACCACAGCCAGCGGCAGCTGTACCGCAGCAGAACAATTCCGTTCCGATTCAGCTGGGTGACCTGAGCGATTTTGAAGAAATCCTCAGCGATGGTGAAGTACCGTTCTAATGCAGAAACAAAAAACAAAATCTTGCATTTGCAGTTAGGAGGAAAAGACCATGGAAAGAGCACCAAGAATGGGAGCAAAAAGACCGAGAAAAAAGGTTTGCATGTTCTGTGTAGACAGAGTGGATGTCATTGATTACAAGGATATTGCAAAGCTGAGAAAGTGCATGACAGAGCGGGCAAAGATTCTGCCGAGAAGAGTCACTGGCACTTGTGCATATCATCAGCGGAAGCTGACCACCGCCATTAAGAGAGCAAGACACGTAGCACTGCTGCCGTATGTAAGCGACTAAGCAGAACTTGTGTTCGATAGAGAAGGACGTTCCTTTGTAAGAGGGAGCGTCCTTTTTGTTTGCTCTTTGCTTGAAAAGAGCAGTTTGGATACGGGACAGCAAATAGATTTTGATTTTCTCGCAGGAACCCCCTTGATTTTTTTCGTGGCATGACGTATAATAAAAAGGAACGTGTTTCGACCCAACATCTCATAAGGAGTGCTGCTGTGCGATGAAAAAGAAAAAATCTATCTCCTCCCCGACCATGCCGGAATATACAGGACGCTACCCCAAACCGAAACTCCGCTTTCGGATGCGAACAGTTTTTTTTATTTTTTTGTTTTGTTTGCTGGGGGGACTTGTTTTCTATCTGCTTGGTGTGAATTTTAATTGGTTTTCCTACTAAAAATCGAAGAAGCGATTTTTTTTGTTTTGCCCTATTGACATTCACGAAAAAATGCGTTATACTGGATAGGCAGCCATAAAGTACAAGATACATTGTTACTTTATCGGCTGTACTACTATATTTTGTATTTTAAGGGGAGCGTGTGCACTTATGATTACATATATCATCAAGCGGGACGGCAGACGGGTGCCGTTTAATATTGGAAAAATTGCGAATGCGGTTTTTCGTGCTGCACAGTCTGTCGGCGGAACGGATATGGATACCGCAATGGACATTGCAGTGAAAACTTGTGAGCTGTATGAGCAGCTGCACGGCAAGAAAGAACCAACTGTGGAAGAGATTCAGGATCTTGTCGAAAAAGAGCTGATTGAGTGTGGTCACGCACAGACTGCGAAAGCATATATTTTATATCGCTATGAGCGAACCAGAGATCGGGAAATCAAGTCTAATCTGATGCAGATTATGAATGAACTGACATTTGATTCTGCCAAAGACAGCGACATCAAACGAGAGAATGCGAACATTGACGGCGATACCGCAATGGGAACAATGCTGAAATACGGCTCTTCCGCTGCAAAAGAATTTTATGAAATGCGTGTCCTGAAACCGAAACATGCGAAAGCACATCGGAACGGGGATATTCATATTCATGACTTGGATTTTTTAACGCTGACCACAACCTGCTGTCAGATTGATTTGATTCAGCTGTTTGACCACGGCTTTTCAACCGGACATGGTTTCCTACGGGAACCAAACGATATTTCCAGTTATTCCGCACTGGCATGCATTGCGATTCAGTCCAATCAGAACGACCAGCACGGCGGACAGAGTGTGCCGAACTTTGATTATGCGATGGCTGGCGGTGTCAAGAAAACCTACCGGAAACGGTATTTGCAGAATGTTGCAAGAGCATTGGAACTGCTGACAGAAATCGAAGAACCAGAAGCATTTGTCAAAAATTATGCGGCTGCCATTCAGAAAGAAATGGGTTTGATTCCGTGCCTTGCGAACAACAACGGCTATCAGGAAGCCGAGGCAGAAAAACTATCAGAAAAGCTGACGGATGACCAGATCACAACTGTACAGGCATTTGCAAAGAAAAATGCCTATCAGGAAACCAACCGTGCGACCTATCAGGCAATGGAAGCACTGATTCACAATCTGAATACCATGAACAGCCGTGCCGGAGCACAAACGCCGTTTAGTTCCATTAACTACGGCACAGATACTACACCGGAAGGCAGAATGGTCATTGAAAATGTGCTGTTGGCGGAAGAGGCTGGTCTTGGAAATGGAGAAACACCGATTTTCCCGATTCATATTTTTAAGGTCAAAGAAGGCGTGAATTACAACAAGGAAGATCCGAATTATGATATGTTCAAGCTGGCTTGTCGGGTTTCGGCAAAGCGGCTGTTCCCGAATTTCGCCTTTCTGGATGCCCCGTATAATCTGCAATACTACAAGCCGGGAGATTACCGGACAGAAATTGCCTATATGGGCTGCCGTACCAGAGTGATCGGCAATGTATACGACCCGACCAGAGAGATTGTAACCGGCAGAGGCAACTTGAGTTTTACCTCCATCAATCTGCCACGGCTTGCCATTCAGGCGAAGGGCGATGTGGATTTGTTCTTCAAGAAGCTGGATAAGATGATGAATCTCACCATTGAGCAGCTGACCGACCGTTTCCGGATTCAGTGCCAGAAGAAGGTGCGGAATTATCCGTTCCTGATGGGACAGGGCGTATGGCTGGATTCGGAGGGCTTGGGGCCGGATGATTCTGTGGCAGAAGTACTCAAGCACGGCACGCTTTCCATTGGGTTTATCGGTTTGGCGGAAACATTAAAGGCATTGATTGGCAAACACCATGGAGAAAGTGAAGAAGCCCAGCAGCTGGGCTTGAAAATCATTCAGAGAATGCGGGAACGCACGGATTTGGAATCCGAGAAGACCGGCTTGAATTTCTCTGTTCTGGCAACGCCGGCAGAGGGCTTGTCCGGACGGTTTGTCCGAATGGATCGGGAAAAATACGGTGTCATCGAAGGAATTACAGATCGGGATTACTACACAAACTCTTTCCATGTACCAGTATATTATCCGATTCGTGCAGTGGATAAGATTCGTCTGGAAGCTCCGTATCATGCATTGACCAACGGCGGACATATCAGCTATGTGGAAATGGACGGCGATCCGGTACAGAATGTAGCAGCGTTTGAAAAGGTGATTCGCTGCATGAAGGAAGCAGGCATTGGATACGGTTCTGTGAATCATCCGGTGGACAGAGATCCCTGTTGCGGATTTACAGGTATCATCGGAGACAGCTGTCCGCAGTGCGGCAGAAAAGAGCTGGCTGATGATGTAGGCTTTGAACGAATTCGGCGGATTACAGGGTATTTAGTGGGGACACTGGATCGGTTTAATGATGCCAAGCGTGCAGAAGAGCATGACCGTGTAAAACACGAATTGTAATCGATCGAATGCTTGTAAATTTTATTATTAGAATCAAATGTGCAAAACAAGGAGGGTGTACTGTAGGGAAACGGTGCACCCATTCCTTTTATTTTTGAAAAAGGAGTATGATGGGAATGCAACTTCGGATTGCAGGGATTGTAGAAAATTCCATTGTAGATGGGGAGGGAATCCGGTATACGATTTTTGTACAGGGCTGTCCGCACGCCTGTCCGGGATGTCACAATCCGCAGACGCATGATTTTCAAGGAGGAACACTGACGGAAACAGAGACGCTGCTGAAAGCAATTGCAGACGATCCGCTGTTGGATGGTGTGACATTCAGCGGCGGCGAGCCATTTTGTCAGGCAGCAGTGCTGGCAGAGCTGGGAAAGCAGATTCATGCATTGGGTTTGAATTTGGTCACGTACACAGGTTATACCTTTGAAGAGCTGCTTGCTGGAAATCGACCAGACTGGATGGCATTGCTGAAAGAAACCGATATTTTAATTGACGGGCGGTTTGAACAGGATAAGAAAAGCTATGACTGCCGGTTTCGAGGCAGTACCAACCAGCGGTATCTGGATGCCAAGGCAAGTATGCAGGCAGGAAAAGCGATTTCTTTGATAGAAGAATAATTTATTTACAGAAAAACGGAAAAGGGACAGCCTGTTTTTTGGCAGATGGAAAAAAATCTACGGAAATTGATTGCAAAAGGCAGGGAAATATAGTATAATAAAAGGAAAGCATTTCAAAACCTGCTGTTCCATTGGCACAGCAGACTTTGAAAAGAAATCTGCAAAGAAACAGGGAGGGTTTTACCTATGTGTGGATTTACAGGATTTACAAACCACATCGACAACTCCAATGCGGTATTGCAAGAGATGCTGAACCGTATCAAGCATAGAGGACCGGATGCGGAGGGAACCTATATTGATGAGGATATTGCACTTGGACACCGCCGCCTGAGCATCATTGACGTATCCGATGCCGGCACACAGCCACTTTACAGTGCAGATGGCAATCTGGCACTGTTGTTTAACGGCGAAATTTATAACTACCAGTCCATTCGGCAGGACTTGATGGAAAAGGGCTATCAGTTTGCAACGCAGACTGACTCCGAGGTGCTGATCTACGGCTATCAGGAATATGGCACCGCTTTACTGCAAAAGCTGCGTGGGATGTTCTCCTTTGTCATCTGGGATAAGAAACAGAAAACCTTGTTCGGTGCAAGAGATTTCTTTGGCATCAAGCCGCTGTACTATGCACAGATGGGAGAAACTTTTCTGTTCGGTTCGGAAATCAAGAGCTTCCTGCCCCATCCCCATTTCCAGAAAGTCCTGAATACGGCAGCACTGGAAAATTATTTGACGTTCCAGTATTCTCCTTGCACGGAAACCTTTTTTAAGGGTGTTTATAAGCTGCCGCCGGCACACTACTTCATTTATCAGAACGGCAAACTGGACATTCAGCAGTACTGGGAAATTGACTTTCATGCAGATGAAAAACCGACACTGGATGAGTGGGTCGACCGCATTTCAGATACATTCCATAATTCTGTAGAAGCACATAAAATTGCGGACGTAGAAGTGGGTTCGTTCCTCTCCAGCGGCGTGGACTCCAGCTATGTGGCAGCCATTGCCGATGTGGATAAGACCTTTACGGTTGGATTCGGCAAAGAAGAACGCTATAACGAAATTGGCTGGGCAAAGGGCTTCTCCGAAGCAATCGGCAAGAAGAATTACAGCAAGGTCATTGAGCCGGAAGAATACTGGTCGCACCTGCCGATGATTCAATATCACATGGATGAACCGTTGGCAGACCCGGCAGCCGTTGCTCTGTATTTTGTCTGCAATCTGGCATCCAAATCCCTCAAGGTCGTTTTGTCCGGTGAGGGAGCAGATGAAATTTTCGGCGGCTATAATGTCTACAGCGACCCGGGTTCTACCACTTATGAAAAATTGCCCCGTGGTCTGCGGCGTGGTATTATGCACGTGGCAGAAGCACTGCCGGCACACAGGGGGGTCAACTTCTTTGTCCGCAAGGGCAAGGACTTGGAAGAACGGTTTATCGGCAATGCGTATATGTTCTCTCCGAAAGACCGCAAGGCACTGCTGAAAATTCACACCAATGCACCAGATCCGACTGCCATTACAAAACCGTACTATGATCAGGTCAAAGACAAGGACGATGTCACCAAAATGCAGTATCTGGATCTGCATCTCTGGATGGCTGGGGATATTCTGCTGAAAGCCGATAAGATGAGTATGGCAAACTCATTGGAGCTGCGGGTTCCGTTTTTGGATAAGGAAGTCATGGCTCTGGCACAGCAGATTCCGACACGGTATCGGGTTGTGCATAAACCGTCTGAGAGTGGCGATACACCGTATATCACAAAATATGCAATGCGGCTTGCAGCCAAAAAAGATACGCCGCCGCAGACCGCAAAGACCGCAGCCAAGAAGAAACTGGGCTTCCCAGTGCCGATTCGTGTCTGGCTGAAAGAGGACACCTATTACAATACAGTCAAAGAGGCATTCGAGAGCAATGCGGCACAGCAGTTCTTCCATACGGAAAAGCTGGTGCAGCTGTTGGATGATCACCGTGCCGGCAAGGCAGACAACAGCCGGAAAATCTGGACGGTTTATATGTTCTTGGTGTGGTATCATGTTTACTTTGAATCCGATACCATTCCGGTTTCATCCCGCTAAAAAGAAGCGTACCACTGAAAACGAGAGAAAGGCGACAAATCATGGCAAGCTGTGTCACATTTGAATATATCCGGAAAAATCCCGATATTCGCACCTATATTCAGCGTGCAGATGATGCATTGAAGGCAATTGGCTATACGGAGCACGCTTTTGCACACGTAGAGAAAACGGCACATACCGCAGCGAAAATTTTAACCGTGCTGGGGTATTCAGAACGGGAAGTGGAACTGGCACGGATTGCCGGCTTTCTGCATGATATCGGCAATGTGATCAATCGGGCAGATCATGCCCAGAGCGGTGCAGTCATGGCATTTCGTCTATTGGATCGGCTGGAAATGCCGGTCGAGGAGATATGTTCTGTGATTTCTGCGATTGGCAATCACGATGAAGCCACTGCACAGCCGATTGATGCCATTTCAGCGGCATTGATTCTGGCAGATAAAACGGATGTTCGCCGCAGCCGTGTACGGAATACCGATTTTTTGACCTTTGATATTCATGACCGTGTGAACTATGCAGTGGAAACTGCCGAGCTGCTCATTAACAAGGAACAGCAGGAATTTGTACTTTCCATGACCATTGATACACAAATTTCATCCGTACTGGAATATTTTGAAATTTTCATGGAGCGAATGCTGCTCTGCCGGCGTGCTGCACAATTTTTTCATATGCAGTTTAAAATTTATATCAATCATAGTTTGATGTTATGATGGATACAGGGGGAGCTTGTCTTCCCCTGTTCTTATAGTTACAATGAAATAGGAGGATCTTCATTATGACCACATCCAAGCACCCACATCTGATCGACCTGAACGACTATCCGGTTTCCTGGTGGAAAGAGATTGTCGATTTAGGGGAGAAAATCAAGAATAATCCAGAGGTTTATTCCGGAGCCTGCCACAACAAGATTATGGCAACACTGTTTTATGAGCCGTCTACCAGAACGCAGATGTCGTTTCAGACCGCAATGTTGCGGTTGGGCGGTCGGTTGATTGGATTTGACAATCCGGCAAATTCTTCCGTTTCCAAGGGTGAAACATTAAAGGACACCACAAAAATTGTCAGCAACTATGCAGATATTCTGGTGATGCGGCATCCGGTTGCCGGTGCAGCCAAGGCAGCTGCGTTGTCGGCGGATTGTCCGGTGATCAATGCCGGTGACAGTGGACACCTGCACCCAACCCAAACCCTGACCGACTTGCTCACACTGAAATGTGAGAAGGGGCGGCTGGATCATTTGACGATCGGGCTTTGCGGGGACTTGATTAACGGCAGAACCGTACACTCTTTGATTAAAGCGATGACTTGCTTTGAGGGCAATCAGTTCATTCTGATTTCCACACCGGAGCTGAAGCTGCCGTCTTATGTGAAAGATATTCTGACTGCAAGCGGCTGTCCGTTCCGGGAAGTTGCTTCTCTGGAAGAAGTATTGCCGGAGCTGGATGTTCTGTACATGACACGGATTCAGCAGGAGCGGTTTGCCAGTCGGGAAGCCTATCTGGCACAAAAAGATACATATGTTCTGACGGTTAAAAAGCTGAAAGCTGCTAAGCCAGATATGATTATTCTGCATCCGCTGCCAAGAGTAGACGAAATTGAGGTCGCAGTAGACGAAGACCCGAGAGCCATGTATTTCAATCAGGCACGGTATGGCATGTATGTGCGGATGGCATTGATTATTATGATGCTGGATTTAAATAAGAAAGACAATCCGACTGTTTTGCTGCGTGGCAGAACGGTAAACGGGGCAGCTTGTAAGAATCCGAACTGCATTACCTGTACAGAGTCGTATCTGCCAAAGAGCTTTTTGGTGCTGGGTGATACGCTGTTAGAGTGTGAATATTGTAACGAACGGCTGCTGTTGGAACGGTAAGCGGCAGAATGCGGAAACGGCATCGGCGAAAATCGCCGAAAGTGGTCTGGGGAATTGGAGTCGGACTGCTTCTCTTGTTAGGCGGCTGGATAGGGATTTCTTGCAGGCAGCACGCCCCTTCGGAATTCACTTCAGATATTTCCTTTGACCATGTGGTCTATTATGCACAAAAAGATGTTCGGTGGAAAGAGGATCCATTGGGGGATTCTATCTATCACATGGGCGATTCCGGCTGTCTGACGACCTGCCTTGCGGCAGTCTTTCAGATGCAGGGAATCGAACGAGATACGCTGGGGGAAACGGTCAATCCGAAAACGCTGAATCAGTTTTTTTCCACGCATGGGATTTATGATGCAGAAGGAAATTTGCTGTGGTATGCACTGGAAGACACGTTGGACGTGACGGTGATTCGGAAAGAGGCGGATGAGCTGAAAGAGGGAGAACTGGATACGCTGCTGGAGCAAGGATGCTATCCGATTGCCTGTGTCCACGGAGCAGGAACCGGAAAGATGCATTTTGTGCTGTTGGTGGGCAAAGCGGACGGGGTGTACTGGTGTATGGATCCGGTGCAGCAGGAAGAAACAGCCGTCCCTCTTTCAAAATACGGCAATTCGTTTGATTCCATTCGCTATTTGACGGAAAATCGTACATAAAATCAGCAAAAACCGCTTGTCTTTTGGAAAGACAGGCGGTTTTTGAAAAAGAAGAATTTTTTTGTTTTTTCAGCAGATTACCCCTTGACAAACCGAGAAAAATTTTGTATAATAATTTTTGTAGTGTCAGAGAGACCGGTGATAGCTTGCGGAAGCCGGCGGTGCAGCCTAACCCAACTGCCCTCTGTCTCCCGTTCTGTTTTTTGTTGCAGAAACGGACAAAGCATGAAAATATAGGAGGAATTTACTATGGCAACAACGATGCCAAAAGCCGGTGAAGTAAGCCGCAAGTGGTATATCATTGACGCAGCAGGAAAGCCGCTCGGTCGTGTCGCTGCAAAGGCAGCTCACATCCTGCGTGGTAAGCACAAGCCGACATTTGCTCCGCACGTAGACTGCGGCGATTTTGTAATTGTAATCAACTGTGATCAGGCTGTCCTGACTGGTAAGAAGCTGGAACAGAAGTATTATTACCGTCACAGTGGCTGGATTGGCGGTCTGAAGCAGACACAGTATAAGGTGATGATGGAAGAACGGTCTGACGAAGCAATGCAGATTGCCATCAAGGGTATGCTCCCGCATAATTCGCAAGGTGCAACGCAGTTGACTCGTCTCCGTACCTATAAGGGTGCTGAGCACAAGCAGGCTGCACAGAAGCCGGAAGTTTGCGAATTTTAAGGAAAGGAGTGTTCTCAAATGTACGAATCTAAGGTAAAATATTATTACGGTACCGGTAGAAGAAAGCACTCTGTAGCAAGAGTTCGTCTGTATCCGGGCAGTGGCAATATCACCATCAACGGCAGAGGCATTGATGACTACTTTGGTCTGGATACACTGAAGCTGATTGTTCGGCAGCCACTCGCATTGACCGAAAATCTGGAAAATATGGATGTTATCTGCACCGTTACTGGTGGTGGTGTAACTGGTCAGGCTGGTGCAATCCGTCACGGTATTGCAAGAGCTTTGTTGGAATTCAATCCGGAACTGCGTCCGGCTCTGAAGAAGGCTGGTTTCCTGACGCGTGACCCGAGAATGAAGGAAAGAAAGAAGTACGGTCTCAAAGCTGCTCGTCGTGCACCGCAGTTCTCCAAGAGATAAGTTTACAACCATTTCAAATGGAAAAGGGCTCTGGAAAACAGA